>JAATFH010000101.1 GCA_015655315.1 Terriglobales bacterium | reverse complement strand
CCTGTATGGATTCTTCACTCCGTTCAGAACGACGACCTCATGCCGGCTGACAACGCAGGATTCGTTGTCAGCCAGCTGGTTTTGAAATATTAATTTGTTTATTGCAGCGGGACGGTGCAGTTCGTTCCGCCAGCGGGGTCGGCCTTGATTTCGCCGGTCATGTCGATGCAGAAGCCGCGATGGCCGGTTTTGCCGACAGCCTGCGGCACGGCGGTCGCTTCATAGCTCGTGTACATATCCTGGTTGTTCACCGTCGTCTTGGTGCAGTTGACGATGTTGAAGGCATATCCGGCTTTCGATCCGGTAGCAAGATCGTGCTGCAGCAGTTGCGAGTTCTGTGCGCTGGGCGGCCCGGAAGCGGAGTCGCCGCCGAGGGCTTGCAGCGAGCAGGCGAAGCCGTTGGCGGGGTAATTGGTCTGGAACTGGATCTGCGACTGGTAGATGGCGCGCAGGGACTGAATGGCCGAGGTCTCGTTCGCCTGGCTGCGCAAATTGAGCATGTTGGGGATGGCGATGAGCATGAGAATGAGCATGATGGAGATAACGATCAGCAGCTCCATCAGGGTGAATCCAGCTTCGCTCAGGGTGGAACCAGCTTGCCGCTTGCGGCGATCAGCGCGTCTTTGCATCAGAGAATCAATCATGGGTCTGTGCTTCTTCCCGTGGCTGCCGGATGCGACAGCCCACCGAGAAAAATCCTAAATGAGTAAGACGCAGGATGCCAGCGAAGCGCTCATCTTGAGGCTCCGCCGACGTCCGGTTCAGCATTCCAGTTGGCTGCGCGTGAGCTTGACGCCGTCGAGACGGCCCAGCAGCGTCACCGCGACCAGTTCCGGCTGAAAGAGGTGGTTGGCCATGGCCAGCACCTGGTCTTCGGTGATGGCTTCGACCTTGTCGAGGATCTCCTGCATGCCGAAGAAGTAGTTGAAGTGCATCTGCTGGCGCGCAAGGTTCGACATGCGCGACATCGAGCTTTCCAGCGAGAGCAGCAGGTTGCCTTTCAGTTGATCCTTGGCCCGGCGCAGCTCGTCGGCGGGCAGCGCTTCGTTTTTCAGGCGGCGGAACTGCTCCATGACCAGCTGCACGACCTGAATGGCGCGGTCGGACGAAGTGCCGGCATAGACGCAGAGCGAGCCGGTATCGCTGTAAGGGTTCAGATCACTGTAAATCGAATAGGCGAGACCGCGTTCTTCGCGCACGGTCTGGAAGAGGCGCGAGCTCATGCCCCCACCCAGGATCGTGTTCAGAACCAGAGTTACATACCGCGACTCGTCGGCAATGCGCGGAGCGGGCACCCCGAGGCAGAGCTGCACCTGTTCCAGAGCCTTCTTGTTCTTGAGGATGATGCGTGCGGCGGTTTTAGGCGGCACGACAGTCGTGAGTGACTCGCCTGCGGGCAGCGATTCGAAGCGGCGCGTCACCTGCTCGACGAAGGCGTCATGTTCGATGTTTCCGGCGGCGGAAAAGATCATGTTGCCGCCGTGGAAGCGCTGACCATAGAAACCGCAAAGCGTATCCCGCTCGAAGCGCTTGACTGTTTCTTTCGTCCCGAGGATCGGCTTGCCTAGCGGATGGTCCTTCCAGAAGGCCTGGGTAAAGATTTCGTGCACCAGGTAGTCGGGGTTGTCCTCGTCCATCTTGATCTCTTCCAGGATGACACCGCGCTCGCGGGTAATCTCATCGCTGGCAAAGATGGGGTTGAGTACAAGATCGGAGAGCACATCGAGTGCGACGGGAACGTGCTCATCAAGCACCTTCATGTTGAAGCAGACAGTTTCCTTGCCGGTGAAGGCATCGAGATTGCCGCCGATGGCGTCCACCTCGCGGGCGATGTGCTGCGCCGAGCGCGACTTGGTGCCCTTGAAGACCATATGCTCCACGAAATGGGAGATGCCGTTGATCTCGGGCATCTCGTGGCGTGAACCGGCACGAATCCAGACGCCCATGGCGACGGAGCGGATGTGGTCCATTTTTTCAGTCAGAATCGTAAGCCCGTTGGGCAGAATGGTGCGGCGTATATTGCGTTCGTTGTCCATTTATGAATCCTGGTTGGTTTGCTGCCCGTTCGTGTTGAGGATCGCTCAGGGGCGTAGGGAAGAATGCGTTATGCTGTCTCTACGGAGCTTGGTTATGATGCCTTTGGGCAGGAAACAACCTGTCTCCATTTTAGACTCTCCAGAGGCTGCTGCGGTGCAAAGCCTTTTCGGCCTTAATCATCAACAACTTACGACCTTGCTCGGAGAATTTTCCGAGCCTGCCTACCGGGTAAAACAGCTTTCCGAGGCACTTTACCGGGGATGGGAAGAGGATCTGGCTGAGGTTTCCACCCTGCCCAGAAACCTGCGCGCGGCCATGGTCGAGAGGGGCTACGCGGTTGGCTTGCCTCGTATTGTGGAGTCGTTTGTTTCGATCGACGGCACCGAGCGCTATCTGATCGCGGGCAACGATGGCCAGACGGTCGAGACGGTCTGGATGCCGGATGGAGATGGCGGCGAAGCAGGCGACGGCTCTGAGTCCGGAACAGATTTACGACGCGCCACGATCTGCGTTTCGAGCCAGATCGGCTGCGCGGTGAACTGCCAGTTCTGCCTGACGGCCAAGCTGGGCATCATCCGCAATCTGACGGCGGGAGAAATTGCCGGACAGGTCGTGGCCGTGCTCAAGCGGCACAAGGTCAAGATCGGGAAGGACCGCATCAACCTCGTCTTCATGGGGATGGGCGAGCCGTTTCTGAATTACGACGAGTTCATGGCGGCGGTGCGGCTGCTGGTCGAAGAGGTCGGCATTCCCGAGTCGCGCATGACCGTCTCGACTTCCGGCATCGTGCCGGGGATTCTTCGTTTCGCGCAGGAGCCAATCCGGCCCAAGCTGGCAATTTCGCTGAACGCTCCGAACGACGCGGCGCGCACGGAAATCATGCCGATCACGAAAAAATGGAATCTCGATCACGTAATCGCAGCTGTGCGGCAGGTGCCGCTGCGCGCGAAAGAGAAGATCACCTTCGAATATGTGCTGTTGGGTGGGCTGAACGACCGCGAACGCGACGCCGATGAAGTGGGACGGCTGTTGCGGCGCGCGAACGTGCCGCTCAAGGTCAACCTGATCGTCTGGAATCCGGGACCGGGGATGCCTTACAGCATGTCCGACCCGCACACGGTGCATTTGTTTCAGTACCGGCTCAAGTTCAACAATCTTTCGGCCTATGTACGGCGGCCTCGCGGACGGGATATTTACGCCGCCTGCGGACAGCTGAAGCGGACGACTGACAATCTAGTCCAATTGAGCGGGACATCCTAATTGGGTGGGTGCAACAAAGGTGGTTACTTCTGTGCCTACTTTGTTCCTTTGTCAGTGCGGACTTCGTCGCCGGTGCGTTGTACCTCCCAGTGCACCTTGTCGGTCGATTGCGACTGCTCGAAGTGGATGTGGCTGTCGTCGGTAAAGTCGTTGGTGGTGCGGTACCAGGTGGTTTTACCGCCCTCCTCGCTTTTTCCCAGAAACGTCCAGTGATTGCCCTTGATCTCAAGGTCGCCGGAGCCCATACCAGCACCCTCTTTGCTTACCGGACTTGTGCGGTAGTGGCCCTCCGTGTCAACAGGAACGAAGACGACTAAAGCGGCGGGATTGCCGTTCACATTTTGTTCGCAGGCGAAGAAGAGTCCTGTACGTGCGCAATGGTCGATGAGCGTGTCCGTTGGCTTGCCGGGAATGCTGACTTTCCAGGTGCCGTTGTAATTCCAGAGCGGAGCGTAGACCGAGTCCGGGAAGCTTTGGGCGGCTGCGCTCGCCGCCATCGCAACCAGGAAAGCTACGGCCACAGCTCTCATTTCTGAGCTTCCTTGCGGGCTCGTTCTTCCAGAGCCAGACTGAGGACCTGGGCGGCGACACGGTCGGCAGCGTGGCGAAGCACATCTCCCTCGTCGGCAAAGTTTCCAGAGATGCAGCGGATTCCCAGCGCTTCAATGCGGTCCACGTCGGGCTGAATCAATTCAGCACCCTCGGCGGCGTATCTTGCCTGCATCACTTCGGAGACGTGAGCGGTGTTGACCAGCGCATAGTCGAAGATGGGGCATCGGGCGTGCTCGTAGATGCGTTCGATGTGCTCGGAAGCGGTGAGGTGCAGGCTCTCGTTCGCCTGGGTCATCAGGTTGCAGACAAAGACGCGAAGGCCGCGTGCCCGCGAGAGAGCTTTCGGAATCTCCTTCACCAGGAGATTGGTAATGATGCTGGTGTAGAGCGAGCCGGGGCCGACAGTAATTACGTCAGCCAGTTCGATGGCTTCGAGGGTTTCCGGCATGGGCGCGGCATCCGGCGGCACCATGCTCAATTCGACAATATGTTTTTTGCTGGCGGTGATGTTGGTCTCGCCGCGTACGATCTCACCATCGTCCATGCGCGCGGCGAGGCTGACGTCGGCCGTGGTTACCGGATAAATGTGCCAGCGCGTCGCCAGGATTTCAGCCGCGAGGCGGATCGCCTGGGCAAAGTCTCCGGTCATTTCAGAAAGCGCTGCGACGAAGAGAGTGCCGAAGCTGTGGCCTTCGAGTCCGGCGCCGGAGCGGAAGCGGTGGCGAAAAAGCCGGGCGATGAGGTGCTCGTCTTCCGAAAGCGCGACCATGCAGTTGCGCAGGTCTCCGGGCGGGAGCATGTTGAAATCCTTGCGCAGACGGCCGCTGGAGCCGCCATCATCGGTCACAGTGACGATGGCCGAAAGATGGCTGATGAGACAGGGGCGATCGTCGCATTCAGGCTGCGTATTGCCGGGGGAGGGCACGTAGCGCTTGAAGCCCCGCAGCAGGGTGGAGAGGCCGGTGCCGCCGCCCATGGCAACGACGCGCAGACTGGCCTTGTCGGCCGCAGGCAGCGGAGGAACGGAAGAAGGTGCAAGGGTCGCTGGCTTCATGAGCAGCTCGATAAGTGTGGGGGTGTATTCAATACAGGGAGCGCGGCTGCGTCCCCGTGCCAGGGAAATGGATGGGCTGATCTCCCGTGGATCATCTCGGGAGTTTCCGGAACCAGCTGCAGTTTGGCCTCAAGATAACCGGACGCGGGATGCTGCTTGCCTTGCGCTGAAGCAGTCGGAGGTAAAAGGGAACAAAGAACTCCCAGCCAGGCTAGAGGCCGAAGTGTCCGCCGATCTGGAGCGTCCAAAGTGGCTCCTTCTCCCAGTTCCTGGTTACGGCGTTTCCGGATACAGCAGCTCGGTAAAGCGCGGATCGTCAGCCATGTCCTGGAAATCGGAATCGCTGCGCGCCTGGATGCGGTTCTGCGGATTCAGTTCTATGGCGCGGATCAGGTGCTCGAGGCACTCTTCGGCCTGTCCGGTCATGCTGTCGAGGATCGCCAGACCATAGTGTGCGTAGTCGGCCTTTGCCTCTTTTTTGAGAATGCCTTCGAGCTGGTCGCGTGCATCTTCATAGTCGCCCGTGTTGAGCAGGGAGATAGCGTAATCGTACTGTTCTCCGGTAGTGGCAAAGGTCAGCTCTGCCTGTTTGGCATTGCGCTCGCAGGCAGCAAGGTAGACCTTCGACCGTTCCAGCAACTCCGCAGGAGCGCTGGCAACGAGCTTCTCAAAGGCGGCACGCGCCTTTTCGAACTTGCCTTCCTGCATCAGCTGCACGGCGCTTTGAAAGTGCTGGAGGGCTTGCTCATGGGCCTTATCGGCGACAGGACGTGTCTTTTCAGCGGCTGCGCGAGCCGTACGGCGAGTACCAGCAGCCTGATGTGTATCTTGCATAAGTGCGATTTTCCCTTGATTTTCTCGAGACATACAGCGCGTCTAGCGACTGCATGCGGAAATATCCCGCTGAACTCGTTTTTATACGCAGAAGTGCGGTACGAGTCAACAGTGTGTCATGGAATGGGCCAATCGTCACTGTGCCAAGCATGTCTATTATGAATTATTTATAGGACCCGCCAGCGAGTTTTGTTCCCTGGCGGGATCCATAGGCGGATGCGTTATGAAGCCTCCTATTTGCCCGGCTTATATACGGACGGGTTGAGCGAAGGGTCGTTGTACATCTTGAGCTGGAGGTAGAGCTTGAACTGGCGTTCGCCCGCCAGCGTCTGTTGCCAGAGCCGGTCGAGGCAGCCCACCAGATCGTCGCGCTGATCTTTCAGTATCTGGAAACGCTGGCGGTTGCGTTCGGCGTGACCCTCTGGTGCATGCGAGCGGTCGATTTCTTCCTGTGTGTGAAACAGCTTGAGCGCGAGGATGGACAGGCGGTCGATGATGAGGCCGGGCGTCTCCGAGTGCAGCTCAGACTTGGGGTTGGGAAGGTTCAGCGCACGCAGGTGATCAAGCAGCAGCATGTCGCAGCGTTCGGCCAGATCGTTGCGGCGCTGGTTGATCCGGTCGATGGCGCGCTTCATCTTTGCGAGGTCGTGATCGGTCGCGTGCGGGGAGCGGGCTTCGTCTTCCGTATGCCAGAGTTCGAAGTTGGCCAGGTGTTGAGAGACAACCGTCTGCAGGAATTCGCTTCGTCTTTCCTGTGGCACGGAGGACTGCACCTCGTGCCACAGAACGGTCAGGCGGTCGTGTTGCAAAGCGATTTCTTCAGCAGACAGAATAGTTGTGATGGGCAGGCTCATAGTCAAAATCGAATTAGATTTGTAAATACCTATGGTAGAGCGAAGGATGTGAGGTGCGAATGAAATTTGCTCGAACCGTATTCTGGATCGCCGGAGTGTGGGGCGTGGTGGTACTCACACCACAGTACTTTCTCTTCGACACGATTGGCCGGCTGACGCCTCCTCCGCTGACGCATTCCGGCTACTATTATGGCTTTGTCGGGGTGGCGCTTGCGTGGCAGCTGGCCTTCCTCGTCATCGGCTCCGATCCGGCGCGATACTGCCCCCTCATGGTCCCCGCCATCGCCGAAAAGTTTCTCTATGGGGGAGCGCTGGTTGTGCTTTACTTGCAGGGACGCATCGGGCCCAAGGAGATGGCCGGAGTGTCTGATCTGCTGCTTGGACTGT
>JAATFH010000142.1 GCA_015655315.1 Terriglobales bacterium | reverse complement strand
TGTCGATAAAGTATGCTTATTTCCAGTATCACTTTTTCTGATATCTAACACATACTAATACGGTCACGTTACCCTGTTATGAGAGAACAACCAGCCAGGTCGAGCTCGTCTATTTTCTTCAACAGGTGAGCCACGGTGGGCGTCGGTTAAACCCATCCTGAGGAGATGCATGTCTAACGAACTTCGTAGTTTCCTGTCGCTCTCATATGGAGAGCTGGAAGAAAAAAATCTCAGCGCCTAAGAACAGCGGCTAAGCCGCGTAGCCGCCCACAAGATTCAGGAAGAGCGCCTGAAGTATCTGACCGATACGAAGGAAATCAAGGCCGTTACGGTGCTGTTCAGCGACCTCGAAGGCGGCCTGCACATGCTGGACTACGACAAGAAATTCCTGGTCAAGAGCTTCGACAATCTCACATTCGATGGCTCGTCGATCCGTGGTTTTACCGCACAGCGCGAGAGCGATCTGCGCCTCGGGATCGACTGGAGCGCGTTTTATTGGGGACCGGCCGACATTTTTGGCCCCGGCAAGGTTCTGGTTTTTGGCGAAGTCATCGACAAGCAGGGCACGCCCTACAGCGCTGACATGCGCGGCGTGCTGAAGGGCTTTGCCAATGACCTGCATACGAAGGAAGGTCTCACGCTCAATGCCGCCAATGAAATTGAGGGCTTCATTTTTGCTGGCCTCGATGCCGAGCGGCGCTTCCCGGAGACAGGCAGATTCGAGTACGTAAACACCGGCGGCTACTACCATTCGCTGCCCGGCGATCCGCTACGGGTCTTTATCGATACGGCTGCGGAAGTGCTGCGCTCGATGGGATTCGAGAATGAGAAGGACCATCCGGAAGTTGCGCCTTCGCAATTCGAGATTAACTACGGCTACGGCGAAGTGGTGGCAGCTGCCGACCAGATCCAGATCTATAAGCTGGTCTGTCGCCAGGTGGCAACAAGGCTGGGAATGTCTGCTTCGTTCCTGCCCAAGCCGGTGGTCGGCGTCAACGGCAGCGGAATGCACACGAACGTCTCCATCAGCAAGGAAGGCAAGAACATCTTCTGGGACCCGAAGGGCGAAGAGAAGCTGGCCGCGCCGGGGTGGGATTTCGTGGACCGCATCCTCACGCACGGCAACGACATTTGCCTGCTGCTGAATTCGAGCGTGAATGCCTATCGCCGCCTCGATCCCCACTTTGAAGCTCCGAACCAGATCAAGGCTTCGGCGGTGGACCGTGGTTCGATGATCCGCATTCCCATCGGTAACGAAAAGAGCATGCGCGTGGAAGTCCGCTCGGTTGCCCCGGATGCGAACCCATACCTGGTGCTCTACTCCATCTTCAAGTCGGGCCTGCACGGAGAGACGGCGAAGATTGAGAATATACGTCAGGCACAGCGCTATCTACCAGACAATGTCTACACGGCGATTGAGAATTTCCGCAACTCGACGTGGACGACGAAGCTGCTGGGCGAAGACGTCAAGGCTCGCTATGCCGACCTGAAACAGGCTTCGGCAGATCGCTGCCCGCGTCTGCTGGGAACATTCGTGAAGGCGCAGGAAGTTCAGTTCCATCACGAGGTTTACAATCAGTTTCTCTGGAACCAGTTCTAGGGAACGACTCTATTGCTGCTTTCATCGCCCTGGCTCCGGCCGGGGCGATGTTGTTTGACCCAGGTATTCATGAACCATCGACCCATATCGCGGCCCAAATTTGCGCGTGCTTCCGAAGAGATGCGCAGACTTTCTGCGCTCCTGGCTGCGGAAGTGCTGGGCTGGCCGGATGTTGTTGAAAGACCGATGTTCGGCATGCGCGCCTTTTATCGCAAAGATATAGTCTTTGCCCTGCTTCCTGCGGCGCGCACCATGGACCGTCCAAACTCGATCGCCTACAAGCTTGCCGACGAGAATCGCACGATTCGCGAGGGCACGAAGTGGAGACTTTTCGACATTGAGGACGAATCCGGCATCACAGAAGCGCTGCAAGTGTTGGATACGGCCTATAGCAGGGCAAAGACCGGCTCGTCGAAGAAGAAGTGACAAACCATTTTTGAGTCGCAAAGTACCATCCAGCATGAAAGTGAATGTGGCAATGCTGCGGCAGGTTCTGGCCTAGGTCGTATCGCCGTCTATGATTTATCCACAAAGAGTTGTCATCCTGACACTGAGGAACGAAGGGGAAGGATCTGTTTTCTTTCCCGTCAGCAGAAATACAGGCGGGAGAAAGCAGATCCTTCGCTGCGCTCAGAATGACAAGCAAGGTGTTCTATATATTTGAGCGTGAATGAACTCATTCGGTCCGCAGGGCCTCCATCGGGTTCAGACGCGAAGCTCGCCAGGCAGGCAAGGCACACGCAACTGCCGCCACCAGCAATAACGTCACAATGACAGATACAAATACCGCTGGGTCGAGCGTGCCTGTTCTATAAAGAACCGATTGAATGAGCCGTGCCGCTGCGAAGCTGCCCGCAACTCCCGCAACCAGCCCGATCAGTGCAGGGCGAAGGCCATCCAGCAAAATCAATGCCATGACCTGTTCCCTGCGCGCTCCCAACGCCATGCGGATTCCTATCTCTGTCGTTCGCTGCGTCACCAGATATGCCAGCACGCCATACAAACCGACCGCCGCGAGAACGAGAGAAAGCGCGGCGAATGCCAGAACCAGCGTAGCGGTGAAACTGGAGTCTGCCGAAGACTGGCCGATGATCTGATCCATTGTAAAAATTCTCGACACGGGGAGCGATGGGTCGAGCTGCGAAATCTCTTTTTGTACCGGGATGGCATATGATTCTGGATTTCCATTCGTGCGCAATACCAGTGTTGAGTCCGTCGTCAATCCAATAATGCCTGACAGGATGGGGAAGTACATCATGGGGCGGAGTTTGGCTTTAAGAGAATAAAGAGTATCCCCGACCACGCCAATGATCTCGTAACTCTCCCCATCGCCGCCTCGCCGGATCACATGGAGATGCTTCCCAATCGGATTCTCGTCCGGAAAGAATTCACGGACAAATTGCTGGCTGATGATAACGTACTTATCCCGATCCAGACGTTCCTCTTCAGAGAAAAATCTGCCTCGAATGAGTGGGATTTGAATTGCAGAGAAATAGCCGGGATCGACTGCGCGGAACAAAGCGAAGACATGCTTCCCCATCGGCAAAGGAGGATGTTCCGGAATCGTAAATATTGTGTCACCGTAGTAGCCGTCGCCCGGCACTACCGATGTCAGCCCGGCAGCCTGCACACCGGGCAAATGACGCACACGCTCCAGAAGCTGCGAATGGAAGGCGACGATCTGCTCGGGCTTGTCGTATTTTGCATCGTGCAGAAAGTACTCCATGGTCAGTATGTTCTTCGTCGTGCATCCAAGATCGACCGAGCGCAGACGCAGGAAGCTTTTGAAGAGCAATCCGCCGCAGACAAGCAGAACAACAGTAAGCGCAATTTCAACCGTGAGCAATGTTTTACGCAGAGCTGTGCGCGAAGAACTGCCGCCAACCGTTCTCGATGAATCCTGCAGCGCGGCCAGCATACCGCTGCCTGTGGCAGACAGAGCAGGGAGCAGTCCGGCAAAGATGCCCGAAAGAAACGTGATCGCGACAGCAAAGGCGAATACGGCACCATCGAGGTGGATAGCGTCTGCGCGCGGCATGTCTGCCCAGTGTGCTGTGAGCCAATGTGTCACCGAAAGGGCGAGCACCATGCCCAGTATGCCGCCTGCAAGACAGATAAGCAGGCTCTCCGTCAGTTGTTCACGGCAGAGCCGCAGGCGGCTGCTGCCAAGCGCGGTACGAATCGCAATCTCCTTGCGGCGCGCCGCAGCCCGCGCCACGAGCAGGTTGGAGATGTTGAGGCACGCGATGAGGAGCAGGCAGCCGACGGCGCCCAGCAGGACGTACAGCGGCGTTTTGACATCATTGACCACGTCCTCCAGCATCGGACGCGACCTGACACCATCCGCCACTGGGCCATTTGCGTATAGGCTTTGATGGATCTGATGTTGAATCGCGTCTGCTTCCTGGGTCGCACGTTCTGCACGGACGCCGGGCTTCAGGCGCGCGACAACATAGCTCATGTGGTTGAAATGGCTTTTCAGATTTTCGACGCTGTTGTCGATATGAAATGGAACCCACAACTGAATCTGCGGGTCGGGATAGGTGAACGACGGCGGAAGCACTCCAATGACAGTGTAGGGGCGATTATTCAGCCTTATATCTTTCCCGAGGATGGAAGAATCACCATTGAATCGGCGCTTAAAAAGGCTCCAGCTGATGATGGCTGTCTTCGTAGCCGACAAGGTGTCATCTTCGGAAGTGAAGGAACGGCCCAGCACGGGTTGAACACCAAGAGTCGAAAAGATATTCCACGAAGCATTTGCTGCACCTAAAGCTTCGGGCAGTTCGCCTTGGTCGCTGGTGATATTGAAGCCGGACCAGCGCCAGATCGCCATCTGCTCGAAGTTATGCGTCTGGCGCTGCCAGTCGTAGAAGTC
>JAATFH010000014.1 GCA_015655315.1 Terriglobales bacterium | reverse complement strand
TACCTGCGCTACCACATACGCTGGAAGATCTTTTGCCGGGAACCTCTGCCCCACACCCAGCCCAACATAAAATGCCGGATTGAGATGGCACCCGGATATGTGACCGATGGCGTAAGCCATCGTCAAAACGGGCAAACCAAAGGCAAACGATACGCCGACGAAGCCAATCCCCAACTCGGGAAAGGCCGCCGAGATCAAGGCCGATCCGCATCCCCCGAAAACCAGCCAAAACGTACCCAGAAATTCTGCAACTGAACGACGAACCAGTGATGGTGACACAAACAATCCTCCTTACATACGCCTCATGGGCGAGTTCTGAACCGCCAAAACGCTAACATGGAATGACTTACGAAAGCGATGGAATTTCACTAAAATTCCCCCAGGCTAGAGGATACGCTTCAGGTTTCAACGTATCTCACTGAATTCAGGCGGATTTATCGGCAGGAACGGGCAGCGTGCGTCGAACCGGCTCATTCCACCACAACTTCTTCCACGCCTTTACCGCCGCTGGTTAAGGTGATGGCTGCGGCAAGAATCAGCCCTCCACCAACCCACGCCAGAGGTCCCAGCCGCTCGCCCAGCAATTTCACTCCCAGGATGGACCCGAGGGCTGGCTCGATATTCAGGAAGACGCCTGCGCGCGACGCTGGAACGCGGTGAATCCCCATATTCCATAGCAGCATGGCGGCCGCATTGCAGAGCAGACCGCTGGCAGCCAGCGCCAGCCACGTCTTCATGCTCACACCATGCACTGGAGGCAGTCCGTCTCGAAATATTACCCAGACCGCGAGCATTGCCGTACCAGTGAGCAGACCGTAGGCAGTCACGGCCAGCGGCGAATGCCCCTGCATCAGGTGTTTATTTAGAAGCACCCAGGCGAGTGCGATCAGCAGGGAAACAACAATCAGCAGGTCACCAGCCAGCGAGGGGCCACGCCCTGCCGCGCTGGAATGGCCTCCACCCAGTACGATCATCGAAACTCCCGCAGTCGAGCCACCCAGCGCTACCCAACCCGTCCAATCCAGCCGCTCGTGGGAAAAAATGGATGCACCGATCGCGAGGATGACCGGCATCGTCCCCACCATCAGTGCTGCATGACTGACCGTCGTCATCGACAGTCCTTGAAACTGCATCAGGTACTGGACAGGAATCCCGAGAAACGAAGCGACCAGCAGCAACGTCCAATCGCGGCCTGTGAATCGCGGCCTGCGCCACACGAAGAACAATGGAGGACAGGCAAACAGAAACCGGTAGAGCACCATGTGCCCGACCGACATCTCAGCCAGGGCAATTTTCCCGAAGAAAAACCCCGTGCCCCACAAGCATCCCGCAAGTGCACACGCCCCGTAGCCGAATAAGGCACGAGTGGACATCTTCGAGGCACTGGCTGCAACTGAGGGCATATATCCACTCTGTCACAAGCCGCTAATTTCTGCTCTCCGGTTGGCATCGTGCAGAGAGCGGGCCACAGATTATCGCCATAGAGCAAAGAATCACTCCAACAAAGAACAAGCCCGGCGCGAGGCCGGGCTTGGCGTCGAAGGTGCGGCTGCCTTGATGGCAAATCCGGGGACCCCGGCAAGCGGTCTTTGCTTGCTGGGTTGCTCACCAGATGGCGCAGCGTTTTGCCGGAGCCATCGGTTGCCCGGTTTTGCAGGCGAAGGCCTTCTGAAACTCCGGCAGGTTGACGAGAACGCCGTTGACGCGGAACTCCTCCGGAGAATGCGGATCGGTCTGCACGCGCAGCCGCAGGTCTTCCGGACGATTGTTCTGGCACCATCCCTGACCGTAGGCAACAAAGAACTGCTGCTCCGGAGTCAGGCCGCCGTATTCCGCGTCGCCTTTCTTTGTGAGGTCAACGCCGGTTTTCTGTGCGCGGTCCAGATACGCCAGAAATGCCAGCTTCAATCCACCGAGATCGGCGATATTTTCTCCGAGTGTGAGCTTGCCGTTGACGTGCAGGTCATCGACAGCGACAAAGCCGTCGTACTCCTTCACAACGCAATCCGCGCGCTCGGTGAATTTCTTCCCATCTTCCGGCGTCCACCACTCTTTGAGATTGCCCGATCCATCGAACTGGCGGCCCTCATCGTCGAAGCCATGCGTCAACTCGTGGCCGATGACGCCGCCTGCATCGCCATAGTTGACGGCATCATCCTGCCGCGCGTCGAAATACGGCGGCTGCAGAATCCCGGCGGGGAAGTTGATGTCGTTCATCAGCGGATTGTAGTAGGCATTCACGGTCGGCGGCGTCATCCCCCATTCTCCGTGATCGACGGGCTTGCCGATCTTGTTGATCTGCCGCTTGACCTCGAACGCCGCCGAACGGCGTACGTTGCCGAGAGCATCGCCGCGCACGATCTCCAGAGTCGAATAGTCGCGCCACTTGTCGGGATATCCAATCTTGTTGGCAACCAGGTGCAGCTTTTCCTTGGCGCGGATTTTTGTGGCGGGACTCATCCAGTCGAGCTGGTCGATGTCGCGGCTCATGGCCGCTTCGACGTCGTGTGTCAGCTCAAGCGTGCGCTGCTTGTCCTGTGGGCTGAAGCGCTGAGCAACGTATACCTGACCGAGTGCCTCGCCTAATGCGCGATCGGTCGAACGGGCGCAACGCTTCCAGCGAGGCTGCTGTTCCGGCTGGCCTTCCAGAATCTTGCCGTAGAAATTGAACGATTCGTCGTCGAGAGCCTGCGGCAGCGCCGTTCCCGGCGTGCGCCGTATCGTCGCCCAGCGCAGATAGGTTTTAAGCGAATCGAGATCGGTCGAAGTCAGCACCTCATTCAACCCGATAAAGAACTTCGGCTCTGTGACGTTCAACGAATCTACCTGAGGAGTGTTGAGGGCGCGCAGATACCGCGTGAAAGCGAAACTGGGAGTGCTGCTGTCAAAACTCGCCAGCGTCATCTTGTGATAAAGAGCCTGCGGATCGCGACGCTCGACATTGCTCAGCGAATGCTTTGCCAGCTCGGTCTCGATCTTCAGAACGGCATCGGCGTCTTTCTGCGCCTGTGCCGGTGACTCGCCGAGCAACTCGAAGGTACGGGCGACATGCGCTTTGTATTGCTCGCGCAGCTTCACCGACTTCTCGTCCGTGCGGTCGTAGTAACCTTTTTCCGGAAGGCCCAGTCCGGGCTGATCGAATTCGGCGATCTCCTGCGTGGCGTCTTTGTAGTCCTGGTCGGTGCTGAAATCGAAGAGCGTGCCAATGCCCAGGCTGTCCAGATAGGCCGTAAGCTCCGGCAGTTCATCCTTTGCTTTCAGAGCGGCAATGCGGTCGAGCACCGGTTGCAGCGGCTTCATCCCGGCTTCGTTGATCGCGTTGCTGTCGATGCAGGTCGCGTAGTAATCGCCGATCTTCTGCTCGTTCGCGCTGCGGTCCGAACCCCCGGAAGCCGCTTTTTCCAGGATAGACTTCAGCACCAGCTGGTTCTGATCGTCAAGTTCCGTGCCGCGGCCATAGGAGGACTCGTCGGCGGGGATCGGGTTCTGCTTCAACCATCCGCCGCAGGCGTACTGGTAGAAATTTACACATGGATCGGCGGTTGCATCTATTAGTTTGGGGTCAAGCCCCTTCATATTCTTCTGCGTAGCGGTATCCTGCGCATGGGAAGACAGGGATATGAGACAACCGGCAAGCATGATGCCGGAGACAAGAGAAGTTCTAAATACGTTCATACTGACCTCAAAAAGTTGTTGCTGATGGTATCTGGCGACCGGCGTTACCAAAAACATACGTAACAGGAAGATAAATCGTTTCGTTTTTGTAGGAAAATGTGGGCATGGGCTTGAGAGTGGACCTGAGCATACCGGTCCGGATGTCAGTGGTGTTTCTTACGGCCCTCCTCTGCGTCTCGTCGCCGGCACGCGCCGAGCAGAAGAACAGCGAGGCGGACCCGAAGCCCTCTCTGCGCATCCCGGTAGCGCCGCTGGGATATGCGTCTCCAAGCGCTTTCTACCTGACCGCGCGCCTTTCCTCCATCTCTCTCGATTTCATCGACAGTGATCATCTCCTGTTTACTTTCCGTCTTCATGGGCTGATGAAGCGTATGCCCGACGAACAGCCGTCCGATGAGGACCAGAACATCCGGGCCATGGTTCTCGAACTGCCCAGCGGCAAGGTGGTGGCGAAGACGGACTGGCGTATGCGCGACCGCTCGCGATACCTGTGGCGTCTGAGCGAAGGCCGCTTTCTCGTCAGGCAGCGCAGCAGCCTCTTCCTTACGGACAAATCTCTGGATCTGCATCCGTACATTCACAGCGAAACCGCACTCGAATCGGTCCAGATTTCACCCGACCGCAAGGTGCTCGTAGTGGAATCGGAGGGCAGAAAAGAAAATCGCCAGACGGTAGCCAGCACCGCTCCCACCTTTGGCGACGCTCTTCCT
>JAATFH010000503.1 GCA_015655315.1 Terriglobales bacterium | reverse complement strand
TGTATCGCATATCTGTCCTAGTTCGGAGCTCGATCTCGAGTCGGCCGCCTCCGAGGTTGGCTTTCACCAGAGCGTCGATTCCTCGGTGCCGCTGCGCATTCGTCTTTGGATCCGGCATAAGTCCCAAGCCGAAACGGAGGAATTCGAGGGCCGTCGTCTTGCCGGCCCCCCGGCCTCCGATCAGACAGTTCAAGCCGTCCGCAAATTCGAGGTGTGCACCGGCTAAGAAACCGCCAGTCACGGCGAGACGAAGGACTACGTGATGGGGAACAATTTTCATATAAGAATTGATCGGCGAAGAAAGTGTACTCCTGCGAAGCGAGGCCACTTCTGAGCAAAAAATTATGATACATGCGCTTTGGGAACACTGGCCTATGTTTGAGCGAGAGAATGTTGTAGCAATCGGGTGGGAGAGAGTGTCAATCAATCCCGCTGAGGTAGACGATGTTGACCTGCTTGCTGCGGTCAAAGCTGCTTACCCTGGGAAGAAGCCTGGCACCGACAGCTTCTCCGTGAGAACGATTCGTGACTTCGTGGACATTCCAAATGACTCAATCATCCTGGTTCGCAGAGGCTACACTCAGAATCAAAGGGACCATTTGCCAGTACACATCTACGCTTTCGCACGAGTGACTGGCGACGTGGTATCTGTACCCACCGGCTCCAGGAATTGAACTACAATATTTGGGTTCCCCGAAAACCTAATAGGGTCTGGAGTCGGCCTCGTGCTCATCACCAATAAGCTGCCCATCTATCCGCAGATAACCCAGGCTCCGATCACCACCTACCCTGATTTTTTTAACTTTTTCCGCGGCGGTCATACTGTTGACGACAACCTCGACGCTGGCGCAATTCAAAACACGACGCAGTACGCGATGTTCAGCACAGCTATCGCTAGTGGACACCTCAAGAAGTTTAAAAACAAAGCTATCCCTGACGAGTTTCTTGCGGATGTTTTTCTGACGGAAGCCGGTTCTGAGCTCACCCGAGCGTTCTTAGATCGGAGATTCTGTGAACTAGCTGTAGAGGAAGCGAGAAAGAGCATTGCGGAAGAAGACGGAGAGCCGCATCCGTACGTTGGAGCAGTGGTCATAAAAGACGGCCGCATCCTAGCCACAGGGTACCGAGGAGAAACCGGCGAAGGACGGCACGCTGAATACTGTGCGCTTAGGAAAATTAACGATGATGTGGATAATGTCGATCTAACCGGATGCACTGTATATACAACATTGGAGCCTTGCTCCAAGAGAAAGCCGAGCAAAATGCCCTGTGCGGCTCGACTAATCGACGCTAAGGTCGAGCGAGTTGTATACGGCTTGGCAGACAAAGACGAATCGGTGTACGGACACGTCTCTCTGGCGGAGGTGGGTATCGAGATCGGGCTTTTCCCAAAGGACTTGATTCAAGAGCTTGTCGCCCTAAACAGGAGATGGTCTGACTCCCTGAGATTAAACCCGACGGCACCGCCGCCGAACGACGCGAGTCCACTCGCCAACTGTTCTTACTACAAGCCAGGGACCTCGATGGCAGATAACATCCATCTATTTGTGAGACCGCCAAAAGACGGTGGCTTCTACACGATAGAAGATGCCAACAAAACCGTGTTGGCATGGGCTAAAACAATCGACGAGATCGCTATCGAATGGCACCGGATTGACAGGCAGAAAGTCATCGTAGACCAACTCGTGCGACAAGGCCGCGGGAGTAGCCATCATCTCCTCAGCCTTAATTGACCGTTATAAGGCAAGGTGGGTGGCGCCGGTCACACACCGGGCATTGCCAAGTTGAGGGTGCCGCGGTGATCGATCTGCCTGCCGCGCACCCACTGAGGCAGTTGCCAGCCTCATTCGCAGGCCATCCATTACGAGGCCGCGACTGACCGGATTACGATGAATGTAGCGCAACTTCTCCACGAACTTATGGTGCGATGTGAGGGTGCGCTCTAGTAGCCGGCTACAGATTCTATAAGCCTCATTAATAGGATAGAGCATGAAAAAACCGAGTCAGCTGGCCATATTTGCTACCAACTTCTTTACCGGTGGGCATGGCTGGCCGTAGGGGATCAGCCAACACCAACGTCTACGAGTCGGGTTTCGCCACGGTTTCAAACCCCCGATGAAATGTCCAAATTGCTCCCCTCAGACTATGCAGGGCACCATCACTATCCCCGATGCGATGGCCTCTCAGATTCGGGCTAAAGGGTATTCCGATGATTCAAGTGCAACTCGGTCCTGATGTAGAGCTCATATCCAGGCTCAGGCCCGCGCCCAGGTGATCGCGGAGAGTCTTGTCCAAAAAATTGATCGAAGATGCTATTCGTCCGGTTGTGCCGCGGAACTCCGGCCTTGCGCGGAACGTGAATCCATTTTCCAGGCAATGGCCGCTAACTCCGACAAGATTCCTGTTCTTCCCGATGAAGCCTTCACCCGCGAGACCCAGGACCATGACTGATGGCGTTGGAGTATTTGATCGACACCAATGTGCTCCAGCCTACCTGAACATCGAGTCTATTTTGTCGAGGTATTCCTCTATCGGCAAAGAGCTGCGCATCGTCAATAGGTCATTGCCTGCCTTACCAATGATGGTCCGGAACCTATTACTCTCTCGATTTGCAAGCCCCTCCACGATCTTTACAATCTCCGCCATCTCGGTTTTTACGCTATCAGGCGCTGAAGCCATCCTATGCTGAACCTTTTCGGCCAGTGCATCGTAAGCAGGAATACGAAGTTCAGATTTGTTGTTCCAAACGACATTGTTCACAAAGTCGTTATCCGTCATTCCACCCGGTTCTATCAGGCGTAGATCAATGTTCAAAGGCTTCAGCTCGTAATACAGAGCCTCCGTCAGGCCTTCCAAAGCAAACTTGGACATGTTGTACAAGGACCCCAAGGGCACCGCAGTCGTAAGACCCATATACGAGCTTACGTTGATGAACATGCCTCCGCCATTGCCACGGAAATGTGGCAGGAATCCTCTGATGACATTGATAGGCCCTCTGGTATTTACTGCGAACTGCCAATCGATATCTTGCTCTGTGGCTAATTCCAGCGCACCATAGGTGCCTATTCCTGCATTGTTAACCACAACATCTATTTTGCCGAAAGCCCCGACGGCTCCCTCGATAGCATCCTTCACCTCATCTAGACACGTCACATCAAGCTTGAATATCTTGATATTGCTGTATCGACCGAGTGTCGAGTCTTTTTCAGGCTTGCGCATAGTGGCCGCAACCCTCCACCCACATTCTGCAAAATGCTTTGCGCAGGCTTTCCCCAAACCGGAACTTGTACCCGTTATAAAAATCGTCTTGTCCATTTCGTATTCTCCACTGACATCAGCTGTCCATTGCGCTTGCGTTTATATCTGGCAGTTCTGAGACAGATGTAAATTTACTTACGTCACCTGTCATACTGCCTACATTTGGGTCAATCTTGATTTTGGATAATGTAATCCAGAATAAGATTCAGAAAATCTATAAAAAATGCCGGTCGTCAGAAAACGAGCGCGCGAACGAGCCTGACTGCGTCTTCGGGCAAGCTCAAAACCGGGCTTGCCCGAAGTTCATAGCCACCAGGACATGTTGTGCTGCAACAAGGTCGTCACAATAGACCAGCTCTACCCGTTGAGTGAGTTCGCATTGCGAGTAGTTCTTCCACCTCTTCACTGACACAGGCCAGCGCATCCGATTGACGAATGCTCTTGCTGAGAACCTGCGCACGTTCGCGAAAGTCGTAGCGCAGGATTTGTTTGCTGACGGCCTGGCGAATCTCGTTCTCCGACGGGTTACCCGTTTTCAGATCAATACCTGCGCCGCTCCACTCGACCCGCGCGGAGACATACGGTTTGTCCTCTGTCGATCCCGCAGAGATAATCGGAACGCCGAAGCTGAGTGCGTGCTGCACGCCGTTGTAGCCTCCGTTTGTGATAAAGACGCTGGCCTTGGGAAAGATCGCCTCATACGGCACATACGAGGTAACGATTGCGTTGGCAGTCTTTCGAATGAGACTCATATCTCCACCCCCCGCGGTCGCCACCACCTGCACGGGCTCTTCCGCCAGCCCGGCGAGCGTCGGATTTATCAACTGGTCGAAGTTCGTGTTCGCAAGAGTGCCTTGCGTTACAAATATGACTGGCATCGAACTGTCGAGTTGGTGAATCCACGCAGGGACGTGTGGATCGTCATTCTTCTTGGGCAGAATCGGCCCAACAAAACGAAGGTTCTCGCGATGCTCTGCAAGTGGGTATTCGAAGTCCTCCGTGCAGAACTGAAGCATCCTGTCAGGAAGGCGATACATCGTGTCGAACATGCGGAATCCACCGTCGACTGCGACGCCGAGATCGGCGAGTACATCATCGATATAGCTGGTGCCGGGAAGAACAGCTGCGTCGAACTTCAGACCGTCCTCAATGTTTCGCAGTTGTCCTTCCGGTGTGTTGTCGGCGCCGCTGAAGGGCGAGAAGCCAGCATCACGCCACATGGGAGCCAGTACTCCACAGGAGATCACAGGCGGACGCCAGGTATCACGAAGCAGCAGCGGCAGAATGCCCATATACAACACATCGATCAGAATCAGATCTGTATTCTGCTCGCGTATCGTCTTTTCAAGCGCGCGAAACTGATCCGGAATACAGTCTGCGAACAATCGCTTCAAGTGAACGATATGTTGCTCGAGACCTTCTGCCGCCGCCTCTTCCGGAGAAAACAGAGAGTGAAGGTTCTGCCAGTCGTAGTTTGCGTAACCATCGAGTGGAGTAAAGCTGAAACCTCTTTGCTGTACCCGCTCACGAAACACCTCTCCTGTGAGGAACAGAACTTCGTGCCCCTGTTCCTTAAGTGCGGTAGCAACAAGAAGCATCGGAGAGACATGGCCTACCAGCGGAGTAGATGCAACCAGGATTTTGCTCATAGTGATTTCCTTTCCAGGCGTGTCGTGACATCACGAAAGTGCCTCAAAAGTTAACACTACCGATCGGCCACAAAGAGCACTTGCCGATAAGCACCCTGCTTACACAAAATCACCCCAACATATCACGACGGTACTCGCTGGGATTCAAGCCAAATAATGCGCGAAAGACCCGCGACAAATGCGCTTCATTGGCGAATCCGCACGAAGCAGCGATTTCAATCAAGCGCATCCGCCTGTCCTTCAACATCCCTTTCGCTTTCTCCACTCGAAGTTGGAGCAGATAGCGGTGAGGCGTGAGCCCTGTTGATTCCCGAAACATGCGGATGAAGTGATTGCGGCTAAATCCGCTTTCACTAGCCAAGGCCGCCAGACTCCAGTTCTCCGCCGGGTCAGCATGTAGACGCTCCAGAACACGGCGCAGCGAGAGCCTCGGCAACGATGACCCGCGAACAGGCAGCACTCGATGCACTTTCTGGAACGACAATAGACGAAGCACGAAGGCATGGGCCAGATGATCGATGTAAAGAGCTCCCGACAGGCCACCGGATCTTGCTTCTGCCGCAAGTAGATTCCCCAGACCCCAGATAGCTGGGTCCTGAATTCCCTCTAGCAACGGCATTGCAATCAGCGAAAGGCCGTCGGTTTCCTGCGCAATAGCACTGACAAAGTCTGGCTCGAAAGCACAAACAATCAACTCTGTCTCCGTCGCGGGCGTGATCGCTGGGAGAGCGCCGACGGGAAATATTCCGAATGAGCGCGGATCTTTTCTGTACCCGGCAAAACGGCCGCGAGCGTTGGCACGTTGTCCGTAGGATGGATGCGTACCAGCGGAAATCGAAACAACATGAACGTTGGTAGGAGTCTCCTCTTTGGGGCCACGGGGTACGAGGTGATGTTCGACACCAAAATCTTTCCATCCAAATCCAAGACTTGATGTGAGACGACGCGACTGGCCGCGTATCAGTGATGTTCTCAGGCCATAGGGCATCTTCATTGCTCCTGACTATTGGACATCCGCATTGCTCATAGAGATACAGGAATTTTCATGTCCTGATTCACGAAGTCTCTGCTCAGGAGTGCAAATGAAGTGCGAATCCTTTTCTGGATGATCTAATCCATAATACAGCCGCATGGAGTCAAAGCGAAATTCCATGCCGAATACTGTGCCGGAGCGTTGACGCGGAGGAGCGCTTTGCCACGGATGAAGCCCCATGAAATAAACAGCTATCGTTAGCTCGCAGGGACTGAGGCAGATGTCATAGGACACTGTAATATGAGCCGAGAGGAGGCGTATGGCACGCAAGAAGGAATTCGATAAGGATCTGGCTTTGCAGAAGGCCATCCGCCTGTTTTCTCAACAAGGGTATGCGGCAACATCCACGGACGATCTAATGCGAGTGATGGGTATTGGGCGCCAGAGCATGTATGACACGTTTGGCGATAAGAAAGAACTCTTCCTTGCGGCTCTGGAAAGCTACTCCCGATCGAGTTGCGCACAGATCCGTGCAGAACTGGAAAAACCGGGCCGTCCCCTTGATGTCATTCGAAATGCTCTTGTGGCATTTGCAGAGCGCAAGGACATGGCCAGTTCCGAAGGATGCATGGGACTCAATTCCATTTCGGAGTTTGGACTTCGAGACAAAGAAGTCAACGCAGTCATTCATCCCGTATCACACTCGCAGCGTACTTTGATCCTACGCCTACTGAAAGATGCAGTAGAGGCTGGGGACCTGAAAACGAAACAGGTCAATGCCGCCGCTGACTTCATCGATGCGACGCTCGCAGGTATACGCTATGCAGCAAAGGCCGGCAAAGGACGGAAGGCCCTCAGAGATATGGCGATCTTTGCAGGCGCTGCTCTCGAACGATCGTGAGACACACGAGTCGTCACCTGAAAGAATAGCTGGCAGCAGGCTTGGGTAGTATTTCTCGCAATCCATCCTTATTCTGACATGTCGCTTTTCGACATGCTCTTTAGCGCATCACTGCAAGGCAGCCCAATTCTCCTCGGTCGAAGGGATCGATCGGTCCTGGGGGAATAGATCGCCACTCTAGCCCCTAGCCCCGTTTCTTGAATAGTGAAGGTCCGTAGCGACATTCGGCGTCATTCAATGCGCAAGGCCCGTACGGGGTCGATGGAAGCCGCGCGCCGCGCTGGAATGATGCCGGCAATGGCAGCCGCAAACACGAGCACTCCAATAGCGATAGCCATGACCGGCACACTCACGCTGGTCATCTCATACAGCTGCGACTTGACGTACCGCACACAGAAGATTGCCACTGGGATACCGATAGCTAGGCCGGCGACAGCCTGCAGCATGGCTCCGCGCATGACCGTTCCGATGACACGGCTGCGCGCCGCTCCCAGCGCCATACGGATGCCGATCTCCGGTGTGCGGCGGACTACGGTGTAGGCTGTGACGCCATAAAGACCGATGGCGGCGAGCAGAAGCGCCAGCAGACCGAAGAGGGAAGTGAGACGCGCGATGAGGCGCTCCTCAATGAAGCGGTCGTCAATCTGCTGCTGAAAGGTCTGGAACTTCACGATAGTGAGGTTGGGGTTGATGCTGGCCAGAGTGTCGCCCACGATCTTTTCAAACCCGGCGATGGGATGGGCGGTCTGGATGACAATAGCTCCGGCATACATGGATTGGTCTTTTTCGAGAGGGCCGTTGGGGTCGTTCGCGCTGCCGGCGCGCTGCGTGAGCGGCAGAAAGTACATGGCATGGTCTTTCCAGTAGACGCTGGTGTAAGTGGTGTCTTCCACCACGCCAACGATCTCATGCGCTCCATCCATACCGGCTT
>JAATFH010000301.1 GCA_015655315.1 Terriglobales bacterium | reverse complement strand
GTGCTGCACCGAATCCACCAGAATCGGATCGGCTATCTGCGCCCACTCCGCATTCAATGGAGACTTGAGACGCATCCATACACCGGGCAGCAGAAACGCGTCCAGCTCGCCGTTAAGAACTGCCTGTGTCGATTGGGCGACAACGTCCGACTTCAAAGTGATGGAATTTAAATCCGGATAGACGATCCGCTCCTCGATCACTTCGAAGACGATCGACGGCTGCTTGTCGGTGCCCTTGGTCGTCACCGTAAAGCCGATGAGGATGGGCTTGGCAGAGGCCGTCGTAACTTCCAGCAGAACCTGTGCGGCAATACCTGGAGCCATCTGATAATCGATCAGGCTCAGCAGTCGCCGGACCGATTCAAACTCCACAGCCGTGCGTAGAAGTCCCTCATTGGCAACGCGATCCTGGTAATAGCTGAGTTGGTCACCCACGAAGGCAAACAGTTCCAGCAAAGCCATACCGAGATCGGCTTCGGTGCGCGTCGTCCATCCCGGCAGCCGCGAGGGGATCAGGTCCATCATGCCGCGCAGGAAGCTGTCGTAATCTTTGGCCAGATAGTCGATACTCTGCGCCTGCTGAGGAATGCTGCTCGTCGGCAATGGCGATGCGGGTGGACGGCAATCCACTGTGTCGCACTGGAGCAGCTTCCCCGGATCGATGAGGCTAGGCGCCATCCTGTGCCTCCGATGGCAGGAGTTCAAACGTGGCTTGCAGTTGCTGCAGATCTTTGGTCTTGGTGTAGTCGATGGTGATGATCAGTTTCTCTTCGTCGTTCTGCACATCGACTCCATTGATGAGCACCTGATTGCCCATGTAGCTTTGCAGCGCGCGCGCCACTTTGAACTCGGTCGCGGCGGCCAGTGTTGGATTATTGCCGGCAAATAACAGGTCCCGAGCGCCGCAGCCGAAGTCGGGAACCATCACGCGCTCGCCCAGCGATGTAAACAAAATCTGCTCCAGACGCTCACGGATGTGCTGATCTTCGCTCACCCACGCCACTGAGCCGTCAGGCGCGAGAGAAAACGGGAAATCGAGATAGGTGCCACCACTCATAGCTGTTTCACCGCCTGCATTGGAGTTGTTCTTGCCGGACGCACATGCATCCGGTTGTTAGGTCCGCAAATACCTTTCGCAGTCATCATGCTCCGCCTCCGGCACTCGATGGACATCCTGGCAACGACGGCAGCTTCGGTAACGATGGCAGCGATGGAATCGGCGGAATCGGGATGGGGATCACTAACTTTGGTAGCGGAAGAGACGGCAATGAAAGGTTCAAGCTGGGTAATGCCGGAAGTTTGGGCAGTGAAGGCAGCGATGGAATCGGGGGTATCGGTATCGAGATGACAAGCTTTGGCAGCGGCAATGACGGCAAGGTCAGATTCACCTGCAATGAAGGCAGCGCCGGCAACTTCGGCAACGATGGCAGCGAAGGAATCGGCGGGATTGGAATCGGGATCACCAGCTTCGGCAACGGCAGCGATGGCAACTGACATAGACTCATCACTTCACCTTCACGCAGGTTGAAAATGCCGGGTGCATGGGCACCGACAACGGAATGAGCGGTGGAACCGGCATAGGCGGACTCGTTGGCGCTCCTGGAGCCGTCGTCGTATGAACATGCGTATCGAATATGGCCGCAAAGGTCTTGCCTAAAATCGCAGGTTCTAGCGCTCCTTCTCCAAGTGAAACCGTCTGGCTGCGGATGTGGACATTCTTGGCGATGACCTGCACGGCGTCGCTGCCCAGATCGACGATTAATCCATCTTTGCTTGTCACCGTCAGACCGTTGTCATTCATCGACACGTTATTGCCGTTCTCGTCCACCAGACTCGCTTCGCCCGCGTCGGCATTCAGGTAGAGATAAGAGCCTTTCTTGTTGACGACGGTGACGCTTCCCTTCTCATCCATGCTGAGCACTGCACCATCTTTGTGTTGCAGCGTGATACTCTCCTTGCCGTCAATGTCGCAGAATTCGAGAACGTGTCCGCTGGTGGTCTTCAGGACTCGCCGCAACGGTTCCTTGTCATCCTCCGTGCCAGCCATATCCTGAGCTTCTGTGGGTATCTGCGTGGTGCTGCCTGGATTAGCCCAGAAAGTTCCAACCCAGATGGGGTGGTCGAGATTGCCTTCTTCGAATTCCACCCATACTTGTGCACCAATATCCGGGATAAAGAAAAACCCTTGTTCGCCAATGCCGCCGCAAGGAGCGCACGGATAGGCCCAATCGGTTACTGACTCATCGGAGTCCGGCGTGTCGGGATCATCGATCAGGACACTCGGCACTCGCAGTGTGAGTCTTCCCAATTTCAACGGGTCCTTGTTGTCCACAACAATTCCTCGGTACTTGCCGAAATACTGATGATCCACTCGGTGAAACAACTGTGAAACCATCTCCTGCATCGCTTCTCTCCTCCATGCACTACGCGGGCGCTACCTGCGCCCCGGTATCGCGCACGGTGACAACATCGCTGTCAGCTCCTGCTCCCGCAGCGAGCGGGAGGGAGGTGTTACTCGGATCTTCCAGGCTGGAGGTATCCGTTGGCGCAGTCTCTCCGCTCCGGTTTCTCACCGCCTCGAACTGCATCTGATAGTGCCTCTCGCTGATCGTGTGCACGACCTTACGGACGTAGTAGTTGCCGTTGTATTCGCTGGCATAACCTACAATCGATACCGGCTTTCTAGCTCGCAGAATGGCACCGTATCGAACCGCGCTCAACGTACCCGTTACCTTCAGCCAGAAGCCAGAACGGATCAACACCCCTCGCAGGTAGTTGGTCAGGTCCGCAGAATTGCCTGCAGGCACACGGCGCACGACCATGCGTGTGGGAGGTACTCCATAGCCGCGATGATCGGCGATGTCCGTACTTCCCATCGCGGGCAGGTTCGTATCTGCGGTTGTCACCCGCGCGGTAACCGTTTCACCGGTTTCCCGGTCGACCCTGGCTCCCACCGCTTCTGTAGGCGCGGTGCCATTCACGAAGAGCTGCATGTTTTCGCAATTCGTCTGGACACCGAAGTTGGTCGCAATCTGTTTCTGCGGTGTGCCGTCAAGGACTGGAGGACGGAAATATGCCGCGCCACCCGTCAAATAGAATTCGTACCCTCTACGGCGCGCCAGTTCCCGCAAAAATTGAAGATCGGTTCCGCGCTGGGTCACACTGGGTGGTGGCGATCCCGCATCGGGCGGACTGTCCGGCAGAACTGCCGTGAAGTTGTACGGAGCTCCGATAAGAATAGCCTGCGCTATATCTTCATACGTCTGGCCATCATTCCAGACGTGACAGTGAGACTGCAAGTTCATGACAAAGGACGCATCCACGCCGGTAAATGTGGCCTTGAGCTGTGCTGTCTGCGATGTTGTTTCTACATGAATGTCGGAGATATACCCATCCATGATCGTGTCCGTCTGAGAACCCACCGTGACGGTCACGGTGATGCGATTCCAGGGACGCATCTCGTCGTCGGCAAGGTAGGGCCAGCTCCCGTCATCGTTGCGGCACAGGGATACTACCAGTTGGAAGGAAGAACCCTGCTCGATATCTTCAGTTACGCGGATAGTTTCAGCACAGTTGTAGAACTTGGGGTTCTCCACCCCATTGATCTTGATCGATGCTGAGAAAAGCCGATCCGCAGTTTGAGGCATCTCGAATTCCTTGTGTTACCTTCCGCATCTCGTGCCACTTGTTCTTGGTCTTAAATGGACTGATTCGGTGGAATGATCAACACCTGCCCCGGCATCAGCAGATCTTCCGAATACATCAGGTCAGGATTCGCATCGCAGATCAGCCACCATTTCCGCGGACTTCTGTAAAACTGGTTCGCGAGCAGATCAAGACGGTCACCATCTTTCACCGTGTATTGAAAACTGCCTGCCAGGTTCAGAGTGCAGCGTGTGCGCTTCACGGTCACGTTGCGCCCCTGCCCATCCTGCACCGTATATTCCTTAACCTTCAGATACCGCGACTCAGAAAAGAACACTGCCGATATCTCCTATGTGCGCCAGATTTGTAGCTGCCAGCATCATGCGGGCGGCCTGGGTGTAGAGGTACGGTGGATTGAATCCTTCCAGCACCTTCAACTGCACCGCGACACTCGCTCGTTTGGGATTGAGATCGGGAAAATATTCCTGCTCGGTGATCTGAAGACTGGTCATGACTACCGGCAACACACGTTTGCGTCCCCAGATGAAGAGCAGGATCGGAATGACTTTGGCCTGAGCCGCGCCGAACTGATCGGTGGTGCCGATGAGGTTTCCAATCGGAAGACCCAGCAACTGATCGGTCTTGGGATAGATCATCAGCTCCAGTACGGAAAGCTGCGGCCCGATGCCGCAAGCCCGTGTAAGCCAGTCGCCGCTGTCCAGAGCGTCCGTGGCGTCGAGTTGCAGCGTCAGGCTTATGTTCTCTTCGGTCACGGAAACCTGCGCCATGCAGGAGCGATCCATCTGCTCGGAACCATCGCGGCATCCACCGGCATCGGTTCCCGTTCCACCTGCGCCCCGTGGGGTGTAGGTGGCGGTCCTGCCGCGCGTCAGTGTCTCCGGATTGAACTGAAAAGCGAATGCCAGCGGCGGCAGGCTGAGACCATACTCGATGAATGCGCCACGCAACAGCTTTGGTCGAATTGGAAAACTGCTCATCGTGTCTTACTCCTCAAGAAGGCTCGCCAATCGGCGAATAAGCTGCTGCGCCATCGCCTGTCCGGCCAACGGATCTTCTTCGCCGGGAAGTTCCATCACCAGATGATCGATCTCTACTTCGGTGTCGTTCTCTTCGCTGTCCATCCGAGATCAACCCCTTTCACCGGTTTACTGTTATTGGCTCTTTCCGCTATCCGTTCCAACTCCCGCTCGAAGGTCTTGGCCGTCTGCATTGCCTGCAATTGCTGGTTGCCGCTCGGGACCATCACTTCCATCTTTTTGATCGTGATCCGCATTGCACTTACCTCCGAATGAACAAGGCGCCGAGAAAGTTTTCCAGCAGTCCTCCGTTGAACGCAGTAAAGTTCGAGCCGCTGGGAACCACTAAACTCCCGACGGTGGTGCCACGCATAAAAATCCCTTGCTGCAGTAAGGCGGTAAAAATCGGCGCTCCCGGATCGGCGACTGTATTGCCGGGCAAGCCATCGGTGGCGACAGCAATCACGCCGAACTGCGAAGAGTCACGCGACTCAAGCGCCGGAGTAAAGGTCACCTTCTCCGGCGAGCCATATAGCGTGGACAGCACGACAGTAATGGTCTTGTTCAACGTTGCAAAACTGTGATTGGTGAAGTGATCCGTCGCCGGAATGTGGGTCACAGTCAAATGGCTGTCGAGTCCGACAGTCGCATCGACCGTGGCAACAAAGGAAGCGTCGAGCAACGGGAACTGCGCCACGATGAATGCGTCCCGCTGGTCGCGTCTCTGCTGCACGCTCGTCGACTGATTTGCCAACCTTGCAATCTCCTGCTGGAAAAGGTCACTTAACATGGCTTAATCAAGCACCGTGTACATGCGGTCCCAGGGATTCATAAAAACTTGTGCCGCCTGTGCCGGCTGTGACGATGGTGCTGGCATCTGATTCGGTGCCGGTTGTTGCGCAGAGACGCTCCCCGGTCTCTGCACCGTGATGTGTACATTGCCGATGTGAACGCGCTTCGGCGATTTCTGAGTCTGTTCACGCGAACTTTGCTGGTTCAACCGCTGCAGGACGTCAGCCTGCCCAGTTACCGAAGTCGGGCCGCTTTGCGACGTCCGCACCGGGCTATCCATCTGCAGAAACTCTGTTTGCGACAGCTGCATATGCGAGGCTTCGTCGCTGGAGGCAGAAGAGAATCCAGCTATACCCGGATTCTCTTTTCCATAAAATGTTGCGCGCATCAACGAATCCTCGACAGTTGAGGATTGGACGGGTGCTTCGCTGGGAAAATGTCCGGTTTGCCTATCCGCCTGCGGTTGCCGGAACTCCGGCAGGGACCGCATTGACGACTTCGCAGTGATCTCAATCGTCTTCTTCACTACAATCCGCGGCGACGACTGGCGGTCGGTTGGCACTTTCTGTTGTGCCATTTCAGGCCTCACAATTCGAGGTTCCTCCTGCGGTCTCGCTAGTCGCTGATCATGTATCTTCGACTCGTTGAAAGAACTCGCGCGCGCACCTGAGATATCTACACCAGATTTCATATTGGCCGTGAAGTCTTGCTTGGATTGCTCCGGCAGATCGGGATTCTGCGCAGGCATCATCGGCGTAGCTCCACCATCCGTCTGGCCATGCCGCTCCAACATCTTTGTCTGTACGGGGATTGATTGCGGGTTCGACAATCTCGAATTGTCGAATCCGCTGAGCGTGGTACGGCCCTCCTCCACACTCATCGAACCATCGGCTGCATCATCCTCATCGCCTGCAAAACCTCCAGGCGTCTGGACGGTTTCATGGCGAGCGTTTTTCTGCTCCATACTTCCGGCTGGTCTGGTTGAGAATGTCTCCAGCCACGGCACCGCAACAGGCTGCCGCCGCGCAATGTTCGAGGCAACCCGCAAAGGAGCACCGCTGTGCGCTAACAACGATTTTTCTCGATCACTCACTCGTCGATTCCTTTATGCATCTGCTCCAGCTTGTTCGCCAGCAGCGCCAGGTAGCGTCGTCTCTTTGCGCGAGGCATGTCTAGAATGTCCCGCTCCGTCCAGTGATAATGAAAAGCGAGATGATGAATCTCCTCGTAGAGCCCATCCATACCGGTCATCCATTCGGCAAAAAAAAACCATAGAGGTCAAATCCGTATGACATGTCAGTTCCGCAATGCGGACACTGGATGTCGATCTTCAAATCCGGCCCGGGGGTGATCCCTCTCAGAAAGTCTGTAATCTCGCCTCGCAGTCGCAGCGGTAAATCTCTTGCCGCTGCTTCATCCACTCTGCTGTGTCCCACACTCTTAACAATGCGCGCGAAGAGCCGCGTATTGGCCAGCGCGGGGTTCAGGTCCTTGCAATCCAGAACAGCTTCCAGATCCAGTCCCACAGGCAATCGCAATGTCACATGGTTCGATCTGGCATCCTCCGATCGCGCTGGAGCGGACAAGTCGAACTCGTACCACAGCTGCACCGTGGGCACCCGGCGCACGGGAAGCTCGCTGATCAGAAACTCCACATCCGCTTTCTTCCCGCAGGCCGTCGACGGACAGCGCATTACCTGTTCCACCTGATCTCCAAGGCTTACCTGCCGGAGACGCAAGAGAAGATAGTCCCGATCGCCGATCAGCATCTCGGCCACTAATTCCTTGCTCACCGGCCTGTCCAGTCCCGGGACTTCCACGATGACCTGCGTCAGAAAATCAGTAACCTGCTCCACGGCGTTGCGATACCGGCGGTCGGCAAGAAGTTCTTCGTCTCGCCCCGTCAGTTCGCGCACGCGCACTGTCTTCAGGCAGTTGCCCTTGCCATCGAGAATCCCGCCCGGCAGCAGCAGAAGACCCGCTGCCCAGTCTTCATCGACAGGCATCGGGTCAGCGGAGTTCGTCAGCGGTTCCATGAGTGTGGATGCCATAAGATCACGCTGCCAGCGGCGTCAACAGTTGAATTCCTTCGTTCTGCAGCTCCAAGGTATGGATGAGAACATCGTTCGAGTTCGCATCCAGATCGCCCACCGAATACTTCGAGACCCAGCAGTTGTAAACACGGTAGGCTTTGATCTTCACGTTGCTGAGGTTGTAGATTTCGATGTCGATATCCTTGCGAAAATCGTCCGGTGTCTTCTCGGCGTCGGTGCCCTTGTTCCCGAGATAGTTGCTCATGGCCGTCGCCCACTTTTCAAAAACCGCGTCATTGGTCATGCCCTGTTCGAGCGTGATGTGCTCGAACGAGACCTGCCCCGGCAGCTTCTGTTTGAAGCTGTCGATATCGCCGGAACGAAAATCCTGACTGGCCACGCTGATGGTGATCGCGGAACATTTGGTCAGTCCGGCCACCACTTTGTTGTCGATGCGGATGCGAAACTTGAACTTGCGAAACGGATCTGCTGATGAGGCTCTCGGCGGCATTGAATTTCCTTTCTGGTGTTAGATCACCCGTTCCCAACCTTCATGGCGCAAGGTGACGCTTTGAATTCCAAATCCACCTGAACTGGCGTCCAGTTCAGGCAGGGCTGTGTACTTCGTGATCCAGGCTCGATTCAGCTTGTAGCTGGCGATCGGCTGGCTCGTCCTGTCGTTGGGATTCCCCTTCAGATCGAAGACGTCAATGAATACAGTGCGTTTGAATCCTGAAGTCGAACCCGGATCGGATTGCAGCTGCACTACCGCGTTGGCCCATCCTTCAAACGCATTGTCCATGCTCAATCCTTTCTCCAGCACAACGTCCTCGTAACGGACACCGCCCGGGTTGTTGCGCGGCGACAGAAGATCGCCTGCTTCTTTCAACTCGTTAGGCGTAACGGTACGCGTCAACGCCGATACCTTGGTGATGCCCGCCACTGTTGTGTCCCCGAAGCGCACCCGAAACTTGAAGATGCGATACGGATCGAATGCCGAGGCTCGCGCCATCTCTTATGCTCCCGGCACCAACACCTTCTGACTGATGCGAATGATGACGAACTCAGCCGGTTTCAATGGAGCGAACTCCACCTCCATGTTGACCCGTCCGGCATCCACCTCCGAAGGAGGATTGAGGTCAGCGTCACATTTCACAAAGAAGGCAGCTTGCGGGGTTGTGCCGGCGAGCGCTCCAGCGCGAAACTCGCCCATCATGAAATCTTCGATGTTGGCCTTCAGCGAGCTCCACAGCCGCTCGTCGTTCGGCTCAAAGACTGCCCACTGCGTTCCGCGATAGATGCTTTGCTCGAGATAGATCGCGTAACGGCGCACGGGAATGTAGCGCCACTCCGGATCGGAGAGCGTACCCATGGTGCGCGCGCCCCAGATGACGATGCCCGACGCCGGGAACTGGCGAATACAGTTCACGCCGATGGGATTCAGAATGTCCTGCTCCGAATCCGTTACCGAATATTCCAGCGCCAGCGGACCAATCACGCCTGCCTCAGTGCCTGCAGGCGCCTTCCAAACACCGCGAGAGTTGTCGATGCGGGCATACATGCCGGCGACAAATCCCGAAGGCGGCACAAAGCGTGTCGGATTTTTCCCCGCTCCGACATCATCGCTAATCTGCATCCACGGGTAATAGTAGGCACCGTAACTGGTCTTGGTGGTGATGTGGTTGGAGAGAAAATCAGCCACATGAGAGGGGTCGGTGGTCGGCGTATCCTTGGTGACTTTGCCCGGGCAATCGGCGATGAACACGCAGTCTGCACGTATGCTGCAATAGCCCACTGCCTGGCTGACCACGCCCGCATCGCTCGCGCCGGGAATGGCGATGAAGTTCACATCGGTCACGTCGTCCAGCGCATGCAATCCGCTCTTAAGGTCCGGTGTTCCGATGAGGTCAGAGTTCGCTACCGGGCCTCCGTCATCTCCTCCCGTTAACTGCCAGGGCTGGTTGACTCCGAGCGCGTCAAGATTAGGAGCAGGCCGATTAAACGGTGACGACGCGTCGCCTTCCGCGTAACCGTGATTCACTTGCCCGCTGAACTTCAGCCGGATGTTGGGAGACTTCAGTCCGTCCTGTACCTGCAGCGTGTAGAAGTTGCCTTTCCGGCCCTGGCTGATGACTACGCGGTTGCTTACTACCTTGGCTAGGTTGCCCTGACCCGCCGCCGTGGAGGCAGTGTTAATCGCATTCTTGATCTCGGTCGCAGTCGCCTGCGCGAGGTTGGCAATGTTGCTCGCACTCAGGTTCACCGTGATCACAACATTATTTGCCGGATTGGCCAACGCGCCATTGTTCACCGTGATGGTGAAGTTCGATCCATCTGCCAGCGCGAAAGGCCCGGTAGCACTTTGCGCAAAAGCAGCTTCACTGCGTCCCTGCCCGTCCGCCGTAGCAGCCGTCCGGTCAAACTTGCTGAACTGCAGGGGACCGTTCGCCGTTCCGCTGATTTCCAGGTGCGTGTCGGCTGAGCCCTGGTTGACCGTGGAAATCACCACGCGTGTACCTTCCGTGCTCACGCTCAGCAATCCGTGATCATTCGACGTAGACCCCAGCGCCGCAATGATTTCTGCAGCAATTGTCGTCGCAGTGTGAACCGCGTTTGCCGTCAGGGTGATATCCGGAATCGCATCTGCATGCACTTTGATAGACATCACGTTCTTGCCACCGGTCGTGTCAAAGGTAGCGGCGGCAATGCTCTTCACCGTGGCCCCAATCGCCGCACCGCTGCCCTGCGCAAAACCGGCAATACCGGCGAGCGGGCGGCCAGCAGCGGTTGCCGCGCCACTCAGAATGAAATACTTGTCGAATCCCGATGCATTATTGGTCACCACCAGATGGTTCGTCGCATCCAGCGATGCCGAAACATTGAGGGCGGCCCATGCGGTGTTGATACGCGAGATCGTGTCGGCTCGCGCTACATTACCTACGAAGGTCACACTATTCGTGCTCCCGTCGGGCATCTCAATCGTCAACGCTTCGCCCGGCCCAGCGGCAAAAGGCACCGGATCGGCCAACGCCGCGGTGCTCGCGCGGCTGCCGGTAGCAGGCGCGATGGACACGCCCAGATCTTTTACCGTGATGTACTCGGACACATCGTTGATCGCCGTTTCCACATAGTCCACCGAGCTGGAGTCCATGGACAGGTTGTCGAACAATTCGACGATATTCGTGGGATCATCCTGCGCGATTGTCAGCTTGAATTCGCCCGTTGTGTTTCCCGTGGCGTTATCGACGGTCACAAGTAAACCGTTGCCCCAGCCTCCGGCACCGTTGGCGCTCACACGCAGGGTGTTGCGCGGCGCTCCGCTCGTTTCCAGATCTGCCAGATCGCGCGAAGCCGTCAGCGAAGTGATGACATTGAGTGCGCGGACGACGTAGCAGCGCTTGCCTCCGTTGTTAAAAAACTGCGAGACAGCATAAGGCAAAAAGCTGCCTGGAATCAGGTAGCCGAATTTTCTGACAAACTGCGTCCAGCTGGTGATGAATGTCGCCTGGTTGGGCACGCCTTTGGATGTGATTCCGATGAAGCCGGCTGTCGAAGTTCCAACGCCTTCTATGGGGCGAACTCCGCTTGATACCTCTTCAACAAAGACACCTGGATGCAGGTACTCTGGCATAATCCCTCCTCGTTTTGCTCTCTGACAGATTTCTGAGTGCGCCCACTAAATGGAAAACTGATTCATGACTGACCCTGCGGCTGCCCGCTGCTTTCTGTATTGCCCTGGTCCGGCTTATCGGATTCCGAACTTGCTGCAGCAGCGGCACGCTTCCCGCCTTTGCTGGCCTTGCCGTCTTTGCCTGCGGCGTCCGGAACATCGCTGTCGGATGCTTCAGCAGGAGCGGCTGGATTTTCTTCCTCCACCGCCACTGACTCGAATGCAAGTACATCGGACATCTTGGCATCCATCCGCCGGACTAATCCCTGGGCCAGCCAGCCGGGGATGTGAACATTTCCGTAAAGCCATTCTTCGCGCAGCGGCTGCGATATCTCGTTGGGCTGCAGGTAGACGATCCTCCCGCCGCGCAGATCCAGCGCCATGCGGTGCTTCCCCAGATTCTGAATTCGGCATGCCATCTCTCACATCCTCCTTGTTACAGCACGGCCATCGCTAACTCGCTTTCGTTTCGAGCGTTGGTTCCAGAAGGCTCGAATAGGGACCAAATTCTTCCTTCATGCAATGCCGTCCGATCTTTTCCAACTCCCGGCGTGTTGCCCGCAGGCAGTGACGCATTTTGATCTCCGAGTCTTCTTCCGCGGCCAGCAGCGCCGACCACAACGAGATATTGGTGATATGCCCCCCCACCAGCTCAAATTGCCGCGCCAGAAATTCGAAATCAACATCGGGAGCGACGGGGGCTTGCGGCGGAAAAGACTGCTGCCAGATGCGAAGACGCTCTTCGCATGACGGCACGGGAAACTCCACAACCACCTGCATGCGGCGCAGAAATGCTTCGTCAAGGTGCTGACGCATGTTGGTTGCTAATATCACCACGCCTTCGAAATTTTCGATCTGCTGCAGCAGGTAATTGATCTCAATGTTCGCGTATCGATCATGCGCATCTTTCACCTCGGAGCGTTTCCCGAAAAGAGCGTCCGCTTCATCGAAAAACAAAATCGCGTCGGAGTATTCGGCCTCGCGAAAGATGCGTGAAAGGTTCTTCTCTGTCTCGCCGATAAACTTGCTGACTACCCCCGCAAGATCGATGCGGTAGAGATCCATTTGCAATTCGTTGGCGATGACCTCCGCAGCCATCGTCTTGCCCGTGCCAGGGAGCCCGGAAAACAAAACCGTCAAGCCTTTGCCCCGGCTCATCAAAGTTTCAAACTCCCACTCCTCCATCACCTTGCGCCGCTGCTGCATATGCCGCACGATGTCTTTCACCATGTCCATCTTCCGTTCCGGCAAGACCAGCTGCGGCCACCGGTAAATCGGCTTGATCTTCTTTGCCAGCGCGCCCAGGTGCGGCGTTGAAATTTTTGCTGCCTCCGCATGCAGGAGAGTACGCCATTTCTCCGCGCTGCTTTCCTCGCTATTCAATGTGTGCATGCATCGGCGGAAAGCGACGGCAATTTCTCCGGGTGAGAGCCGGAACTTTGTCGCTAAGGCCGCGGAGATTTCCTCAATGGCCTCATGCTCCAGTCCTGTGCGGTCGGACAGAAGAAGTGCCCACAGATTCCTGCGCGCTTCATTGGTCAGGTCGGGAATGACAATATCGAGGCGCTGATGGCGCGGGAACCAGTTATTTCCGGTATCCGATTCCTCGCGCAGAACAAAGAGTATCCAGCCACGCTCCTCTATCAATCGCTCGATTGCGATACGGAACTCAGGCCCGCGGTCCGTATTCTGGGTTACAGCTTCGAAATTGCCCAGTACGAGCGGAGCCGCATGCAGCAGTGAGTCGCGGAATGCGCGCAAGAGAACCATGTCGAAGCGTGGATGCTTGATGAGTCTCGCGCAATCGAGAGCGATCATGCCCAACCCTGATTGCCAGCACGCCAGCTCTGCCGCGTTGCGGCGTCCCGAACCCGAGCGCCCCGTCAGCGTAATCACCAGGCGGTCGCGCTTGCCTTCATCGTGCTCAAGGTAATTCGAAATGTGTGGCTTCATGCAGGCCACAGCAGCGTTATTCGCAGCCCAAAGGATCTCTGCTTCCGGGGGCGAGTCGCGCTCCAGCCACACCGATTCGAGGTCCTGGTCGGGCTTATAGTCCTGGAAAAGAAATTGCTGTACCGCAGGATCGACCTTCAGACAGCGATTCAAGGGAGGACCGGAGGCATTCTCATCGACCCAGGTGAGAAGCCCGCTACGCAACAGCGGGGCCGAAGATACAAGAAAGCCACGGTACTGAGGAGCATGATCGGCGGCGGTAAGCAAGCGCAGCAACAGATCCACCGAGGGATACTTCTGCGTTAAGTCGTCGTTCAGGTAACTGTAGAGCTTCTGATATTTGGTCTGTAACTCAGGCGCCATGCAAACGGCCATGCACTCGATTTCAAAATCGCTCAGCCGAAAACGTTCGCGTACCAGATCCAGCGGCAGCATAATTCCCTTGCTGCGGCTGGCTATGACCCGGGACTCAACCGTCTGCCACAGGCTTCCCACCGCATAGCCCGGATGCGCATTTTCAGAGTCACGCTCAAGCAGGTTCCTGGCTTCAGCATCCGTAATGACCAGGCCGCGCAGGTTAAAGTCTTCCGTCCGCTGCTGGGCAACAGGAAATTCATCCACCAGAGAGATGAGCCGCTCGTCCAGAATCCAGCACAGGTCCGTGAGCAACTCCAGCCCGTTGGAGTACGGGAGCGCTGCCTGCTCTGGCGCCTGCCTTTCGCGCAATTGTCCATTCATCGCAATTGCTCCACGGAAACATAGCGTTCTTCCACACGCTGCACGTTTCGGGTGACCGTGCTCTCGATGAGCGCCACAGCTACTTCATAAGTCACGGACAGTCTGTAGTGCCGCTGCCCAAAGACACGCGAAAGTTCTGTCATCTGGTCCAGGCTCAACATGTGCGGAATAATCTTCAGCTCTTCGACAATGCCTGTAAGGCTGGGATCTGTCGGCGGCACAAAAGGAGAATCGTTGATCACGTTGATGACTTTGCCCAGTGTGAGCTGAAGATTCGTCTGGCCCGGTCCATAGGGAGTCATCAGGTAAAACAGATTCAGTCCCACCGGCGGTCCGGTCAGTAACGTAGGCGAACTTACCACCTCGTCGCTGTTCATCCAGAAAGGGCTGTACTCGACCCGGTACAGGTAGACATGAATCAGCGGAGTCGTATCGGCTATCGTGTCCGATGGCGCTTTGTCCGTGTCGACATCAATGCCGGTGCTCGCCTTGAGGAAGGCGCCGAGGCTCTTCGTAATCCCACTAATGACACGGAAATCGCTCATCTTTGCAGTGTTACTCCTCAGAAAAGTACAACAATGAAGTGAAAGCTTTCTCTATCCGCCTGCTTATGCTTCGTCTAACTATCCTTCTTATCTTTTGGTTCGCCTTCTTCTTGCGGAAGCATTCCCTGCTGCACAAAACTTTCACTTCTCGTCCGCTCGGACTCGTTGAAACGAAATACTGGTTTGGAAGACAAGATAGGTTCTTTCACCAGAAGTCCCTGCGAAACCAGCCACGATACGGCCCGAGTGACTTCCTCCAATGTGCTGTAAATCCTTTCGTCCAGCAGTCTCCAACGTGCTAACCCTTCTACTGCATCCGCTGCCTGGGGGTTTCGGAGATAGAAACGCAATATCTCTCGGGCCACGTTGAAGTCGACATCCGAATCCCCTGGCTGCAATTGGGGCCCCCGTGAAATTGCTCTTGCAAAAGATTGGCCAAACATCCCAGAGCGAAGTAAGTAGCCGGGAACAAAGAGAACAAGGCAGGCTTGAGGTTATGGCAGTTCAGTTAGTGGGACAATCCGGTCCCAACCAGACTGGGGATAGAACCAGCGGAAGTATCTGACGACATTCAATTTGCGGGAGGCAAGTACGGATTCGCCCAAGTGGGACAAAAAAATCCCAACCCAGGGACGATCAGACGCTCATTCGTAATTGCGCCTGTCCATGTTGTAGCTTTTCATCAATCTGCCGAAGACGCGGCGATCTTTCCCTGCCGCCAATGCGGAGCGCGTTACATTGCCGTTGTTCTTTCGCAAGATCTCTTCCAGATACGTCCTCTCGAATTTTTCAATCGCGCGTGAACGTGCTTCGCGGAAATCCGTATCTTCCTGGGGTTTCTCCAGCATGCAGGGGAGGCCTAGATGGGCGGGCAATATGGGTGATTCATGGCAGAAAGCGACCGACCTCTGAATGACGTTATAAAGCTCGCGAACATTGCCCGGCCAGTCATGTGCCTCGAGGACTCGCAGGGCTGCCAGCGATATTTTCCTTGAAGCTCGTTTGGGAGGAGAAAGCATCTGGAGGAAGTGGTGAGCGAGGACTGCAATATCTCCCCGCCGTTCGCGCAGCGGCGGCAACTGCACGCGTAAAACGTTCAACCGGAAATACAGATCTGCTCGAAGTTGACCATCACGCACGCACTGCTCCAGATCACGGTTGCTGGCGGCCACCAATCTCACATCGGAACGGCAGAAACTCTGCGATCCCAAAAGACGGTAGGTGCTCTCCTGAAGAAATCGCAGCAGCTTTGCCTGCACCGCAAGCGGCAGAGAATCGATTTCATCCAGGAACAGCGTTCCACCGTCCGCCATCGCAACCAATCCTTTTTGATCCTTGTGCGCATCCGTAAATGCGCCGCGGACGTGTCCGAACAACTCATTCTCCGCGAGGTGTTCAGGAATGGCTCCGCACTCCACCGGAATGAATGGCCCGGGGTGACGCGGACTGAGATTGTGGATGGCCTGGGCACAAAGTTCTTTCCCTGTTCCCGTTTCGCCCAGCAACAGGACCGGCGCCGAGCTGGCGGCGATGTCAGGGATGCCTTTGATAACTTGAGTAAATGCCGCATCCTCACCGATGAGCTGCGTCAATCCGAGTTCCAGTTTCAGCTTCTGCCGCGCGGTGACTTCTTCATCTTGAAGAGGCGATTCGCCCAGGATGCGTTTCACCCTGCGTTGAAGCTCTTCTTCGCGAACCGGTGAAAGAACAAAGTCATCGACGGTATCCATCGCGGAACGAAAAATCTCTTCTCCCGCATCCGGCGACAGCACTGCAAGTGTGGGCTTGCCGATAGGATGGCTTCGCATCCAGTCCAGCAAACGCAATGGCTGCTCGGACTTGTTCGACCCGGCGACCACCATAAGATCCACTCCGGGTGGAAGCAAATGATGCGGGTCTATCGACGCCCATGTCTTTTGCTCGCACACAAAGCCACGCTCCGGTGTCAGGTGGCAGCGCACGCTATCCTGAAATGCCAGAGGATGGTCTTCGATCAGCAGTAGCCTCGTCGGCATAGATGCCTCGCTATGGAATTTTGTCTGTTACCGGAAGCTGGTGAACCAAGGGGTAAAGTGCCGATACTGATTCGCTGCCTGTATCAAACGGCAGAACGAATTTCTGTGCTGCGGTCAGACAAGTCGACGCAAAATTTACCTTTTTATGGGAGGCCCGAAACTTGCCCCGTTTTATAGGAGGGAAGTCACCCTTGTCAATTCCGTATATGTGATGGTTCAGGAGAAAACGATGTCTCTGCGCGATCTCTCTTCTACAGTGGACCACCAAAGCGCCCGAAAACCGTCAGGCCGATATTAGGAACGCTCAGCTTGGATTGCGGATTGATTGCATCCTGATAGCTCGATTGGAATTGCTGGAAGCGTTGTACCGGATCGGTTGAGGGTGGTTGCGGCGGCAGTAATTGCGGCGTCGATAGTTGGCCGGAGACGCGTACGCCGAGATCGAGGCTGTCTGAAACACGACGCACATAGGAGACTTCGGCAAACAGGAACACGGGAAACTGAGCTGCGAATGGTTTACCGGCGCTGATCGAGTCCGGCGATATTGTCGGCAGCAAGCCCCCGATTGCCGAGAATCCCTGTTTCTCGTCAAACCGGGAATACAACCCGCCAAAAGCAGGCACCGGTATGTCGGTGATGCTGCCCGCCGGGGCGATCACGGTACCGTATGCGCTGATCGTGCTGGGGAATTTAGTAGGAGCACCCAGCAGAGGACGGGAAATCGGACGCGTGGTCGGTGCAGTGACTTCAAAGTGCGATAACGGAACAGGCCCGAGACTTAAGCCTCCGACGAGATGAAATCCGGGATGAGAAAATTCTTCGCCGAGTTCCTTGAGTGCTTTTTGAAGTTGCGCGCGGTCAGCGGTCGCCGGAATACTCTGGCCCAGAAGCGCCAGTGTTTGAATCGCGAACTGCTCTCCGTTGAACCGGCCCGCCAGAACCTCTCGCACCAGGCTCATTAAACCGTCGCCTGCAGAGCCGGACAAGTTGATCCCCGGAGCGGCGCCATGCAATATCCGAGCCAACTCGCTCCAGAAACCAGCGAATCCACCGGAGGGTGCGAATACCGGCCTGGCAGCCCGTTCCAGGCGGGACCTATCGTAGCTGAGAGTGAGCTTGAAATCCGCGTGCAGCGGGCCATACCCCAACCGTCCGTCAAATTTACCAAGCTCGGATGACTCGATACTGACATCAACCTCTGTCGGATCTTTCAAGGTCTCCGGGTATTCCGAACCGACCAGCATGGTCGCCGTGCCGCGAATGCGTCCTGTTTTTGTATCCAGCCGCAGCTGAGTATTCTTGAGCCGCGTGCGCTGCTGAGCACTCCGTTCGGTAAGCCGTCCTTCGGGCGTACCGGCGCGGGGCGAGGATGACAAGTCGAGTTCGCCTAGAAGGGTGGCGACAAACTGGTGTGGGTCCAGATCGAGAACATACGGCTGTCCAGAGCCTACATCGAGAGCGTTCGTGAGCCGCAAACTGCCGGGCAGCGGTATCGGGCTGCCAAGAATGCGGGGACGCAGCGGTCCCGGAAAGAGCGTCAGTCCTGCGCCGCCGATATGTACGGGTGGCGGCGTATCCTCAGTTACCTTAGCGGGTTCATCTCCCCCTCGCGGTTGGCGAGCGATCGAAGGTCCACTGTCCCGCTGCTGCACCACATGGGTAAGTTCATGAGATAACAACGACTGCCCTGCCGCGCTTGACGGAGTATATTGTCCCTCTCCGAAGACCAGATCCTCGCCCACCGCAAATGCCCGCGCGTCGAGGGCTTCAGCAGTCTTCGCTGCATCCCATCCGGTATGAACGCGGACGGGCGCAAAGCTTTGGCCGAACCGTCTTTCCATCGGAGCACGCACGTTTCCCGGAAGAGGCTGTCCGCCACTGAGCAGGCGCGTTGAAGGTGCGGAGACGGCGCGGGATGGAATCTCGCCACGGCCAGCCTGCTTTTCGCGCTCGCTGCCAGCAGGCTCCAGTCTGGGCTTCGAGTGAAGAAGACGATCCGCAAGCCGGTTTCCGATGCGATGCTGCCATGCCAGCGGGGAATGATGCGGAGCAGGCGGCTTGACGGCAATATCCGCAGAGGTTCGTGATCGAGTCTCTTCAAAAATACGGCCATGCCTGCTCATAACATCCCTTCGGCATCGCGATCACGATGCAATGGAGCCGACAACACGCACCTAGAACGCAGCGCCCAGACGTAACCCGGCAACATCGGCACTAGGACTCCCGTGAATGACATTAAAGAGATGTTCATAGCGGATATCGACGCGGAACCATCCCTTTTCATACCCAACGCCGCCGCCGAGTGTAGGCCCGGCGACGTGGAACTCCGGCCGCGGCCCTCCGCCAGCAGGCTCCGAACCCGTAAGTGTGCCTCCCCCGAAACCAGTGATCAAACGAATATTCACGGGCACTTTCAAGTCGGACAACGAAAAATGCGCCCCTGAAGAGAGCGTGCCCAGTACCGACGAGCTGGGACCGTACAGGATCTCCGCTTCCAGCGGAACCTGCACTAGATTATTCAATTTGGGCGAAACCCTGAAACGATAGCTCCACGATGCCGTAATCAAAGGATCGAGCCGCGCGCCAGAGAGGATACCACCGCCGACAGCAATCGTCTGCCGCGGTCCGGTGGACGATCGGCGTGCCGCGACTTCACTGATTGCGCGTTGCACCTCCTGCTGCTGCACAGCCGACCCGGCCGGGGCATCGGGTAACTTTCTCAAACTCACAAGGTCGGTAGATTGAGGCGCAAAACTTCGCAATTTCTCCGGTACCTGGGAGAGATACGGAGCCGTAAATGCTTCGATGCTGGCGGTTCCCGTAGGACCCGCGCCCGGCGAGATCCGCAAGTGAGGCTCCGTGCCAGCAGAGAGAACAAATTTTCCTCCCTCCTGGCGCGCGCTCAAATCGGGGTCCTGATACGCCAGCGCCGGAGCTGCTTTATCGGTGGGTGTACCCGAAACGGAAAAATCGAAAAGTCCCGAGGACTTGCGCTCCAGTTTGATCGTTACATTTTGATAGATCACTTCCGGCTGCTTATCGCGAGCGGGAATCGTGACGTTTTTGTCCAGCCGTACTTCGACCAGATCGTCATTCACCGTTGCCAATGTGGCCGTCTGTTGATCGATCACCTGTAGCGCGGCGGCAACGTCGGGCGCGTTGGACTGCACCAGACCAAAGATGAAATCGCTCATCGTCCGGCCTAAAAGCACGCGGCTCCCCTGAGGCGATCCAATGATGGCCTGCGCCGCAATCGCCGGCTTTTGCGGGGGAGTCTCCTTCCCTTGCCTCATGATCGCCTTGTCCCCGGATCGCTGCTGCACCGTGTGCGCCAGTTCATGAGCCAGTAGTCGATTGCCCTGATCTGTGTGCGGACGATATTCCCCTTCGCCGAAATAAATGCTCTGGTCGAATGCGAAGGCCCGCGAATTGAGCGTGCGGTTCATCCCGGCAGCCGATGCTCCGCTGTGGATTCTTACCCGGCTGAGATCCGCTCCGAGCTGCGCTTCCATCGGTTTTTTGATCTGTGAATCCAACGCAGCACCCGCGCCGGCATCGGAAAGAGGAGCAGCTATCGGACCGCCTGGCCACTTTAGAGAAGAAAGCTGCGGAGGTCTTGCGCCACTCACCGCAGCACGATCCGCCTCTGCTTCGAGATCCCTGTGATTCCTTGGTTGTAGATGAGATCGGAGAGAGTGCAGCACGCTTTGGTTTCCAGCAGTGCCTTGCATCTCCAGCAGAGCATTCTGCAAGGATGCAGTCCTCACACTCGCCGGCGAGGAAGCGAAGACAGGGATTCCGCGCTGCCCTTCCACTCGCCGCGCTACTCGTCCACTCGCTCGCATTCAGGCTCGCTCGCTTCACGCTATCTTATAACGAGTCCCGAACGTCTCACCAGAATTCGCAAAAGGCAGTTATACCTGCGGTCCGCTCGATGCAATGTGCCGCTATCGAAAGCACTGTGGATTGAGGAGCCTGCGAAGTTCTGTGCAGCCTACCGCACTTGCCGTAATTGTCGAATTGCGGCAAGCGCCGCTCGATCTCGCGGATCCACGTAGAGACGAGCGCCGGGACGGTCGAAACTATATTGGAAACCGGTCGCGGGTCCGATCACAGTCATTTTTGTGTTGCCTATATACGCGAAGGAGATGTTTCTCTGCTGTACGCGAGCCGGCAGTACTTGAACGCCGTTCGCAAGCGCAGAAAGCGATTGCGTAACCATGGCGTTCGCAATGGGAGACTGCGCATTGTCCGTCGCTGGCGAAGTCCTGTTTCTGTAAACGTTCGCGGCGATCACAGGTTTTGAAGTCGCGCTCTTTAACTGCGCTCTGTTCTTACCACAGCACATATTCGTTCTCCCTATTCACGATATGCACAAGCACTGACAATAGTACGCCTGCTGCTACAGGCGTATGAGATAGAACAGTGGCGGGCCGGAAAAGAACACTGCAAATGAATTGCCTGTTCAATCCTCGGCCCGTCAGCAACTTTCATTTCGCTTTACTCCGTCGATCCCCCGGCAGCCGGAAGGTTGATCGATGTATTTGAGGAACCGCTCGACATCGGCATCTGGAGTCCACCGCTCAGAGTATAGTTTTGCAGGGCAACAGCGCTTTGCCATACATCATGCAATGCCATCAAATAGTTGATCTGTAACTGAAAGAGAGTGCGTTGTGACACCAACACCTGAGGATAGGCTTGCGCCATGTTTCGGTATTTGTTCAGATACAGTTCGTAGGCCCTGGACGCGCGAGGGATCAGTTGTGTTCTGTAGCGTTCAGCCTCGAACTTTGCAGACTCATAAGACTGTGCCAGAGGCGATGCTTGCTGACGCAAGACAAGCTGCTCACGAACAACATCCTGCTCTGCACGTTCCATCTCCGCCTTAGCGGCGCCAATGTTTCCCTGATTTCTATTCCATAGCGGGATGTTGATTCCTGCGCTCGCGAAGCTCTGCGCCCCCACCGGTTTACTCGGATTTTCGCTGACCTGTTCTCCGTTGTATTGTTCGCCTGCGCGTAACTGAAGGTCAGGGATAGATTCACGCTTCGCATCTTTCAGACGTGCGCGTGCGACTTCAACTTCCTGCTGCGCGCGTTGGATGGTGGGACTGTCCTGAACAATCGTGTCGACGATTTGCTCTGTGTTCAACTCGGGTAGCTTTTCAAGGTCGCCAGTTAAGGGAGTTACCTGTAAATCACTCTTACCCGAGACCGCTGCCAGTGTGTGAAAGGCTTGCAGGTATTGACGCTGAGCCGTAACGTAGTCCACTTTTGCCTGTTCGGATTCAACCTCTGTCTGCAGAATATCGGGTGCATCTGCCTGTCCTACATTGGCAAGCTGATGCACCGTCTCGACTGCATCGAGCGCGACACCCAGCAAACGTTGCCGCAGCTGGACCGTCGCCTGAGCCATGAGCGCAGTGTAAAACGCCTGCTCAACGTCGCCGTGAACACGGTATGTCTGCTCCTTGATTCCAATCTGATCGGCTTTACTCTCCTGGTCGTAGATGTTGCGCCGAAGTCCGAGTTTGCCGCCAAGAACGATGGTCTGCTGGACGAAGCCACCCTGCTCGCCGCCACCATAAGAGCCGCCGCGAATCTGCTCTGCCTGATACCCGACAGAAGGATTGGGATAGAGTCCGGCCTGCCGCGCCTGCTCCTGTGATCTGCGAACAAGCGAGTTCGCCAGCCTCAGCGTCGGGTTATTGGCATCGGCCAGGGCTGTAAAATCGGCGAGGGTCTTCGCTGGTCGAGTTGCAATGTCCTTCAATAACTCTGGGGCTGGCAGGTTCTCGCCGGTTCGATGGCCGGGGTTCTCGGGCTCCTGCAATGTCATCGTCGTATGCGTGTCCTGCACCTGGGAGTCTGGAACGGGGTTCCCCTGCTGGCCATGGTCCATATCCATTCCAGGCATAGTTTGTTGGTCTCGATCCGTCTGCTTTTGCGGCTGGGGACAACCGGGCATGGTCATCCCTTCCATGCAATGCATCGAGTTATCCGGTGCTCGAGGCAACTCAGGGTTTTGTGCAAACGCCGACACGCCGATGCCGCTCGTGATCGCAAGTACGACGATGGCGATTCTTATCTTCTCTCGACGCATCACGCACGCTCCAAAATAGCGGCATAAGGATCGTTCGCCCGCTTCGCCTGTTTCATCCGAGAAATGACTTCATCATATTTTTCCGGCGGAAGAACGCGAACGAAGGTCATCATGCCCTGCATGTAGCCGCTCCATCCTGCACGCAGGCCATAGTTCTCCGGCCTCTCCACCATTTCATCCATCACCATCATCGGTCCTTCCATGTAGGCATCCTGCGGAAAGTTGGGAACGTCGTTGGCATTCCTGGCGATGTCGCCCTGCATGTCTCCCATCTGCATCGTGCTCATCTGGTGCTGCATGGCAGGCATGGCCGCCATCAACTTGTCCTGCGAAAGCGGACCATTCGTCGTCGCCATATCGGAGGCATTTCCGACCCCGCCCAAGCCTCGACCTAAAGCAGGTCCATAGTCTTCGCCCATAGGAACTCCGGGGGCGCCATTCAGCATGCCCATGCCGGCATTCATGTCTCCTCCCGCAGGCATTCCTGCGGTACGGGTCATCTTGCCCACGTTCGATGCCATCTGATTCATCATGTGGTGCGGCAGGTGGCAGTGGATCATCCAATCGCCGGGATTGTTGGCGACGAACTCTACATCCCGGGCTTGCCAAACACCCACCCGCACCGTACTTCCAGGCCCCCATCCAGCTTCTGGAATACGCCCGCCCTCAGTTCCTGTCGTGTAGAAGGTATGTCCATGCATGTGCATCGGATGATGATCCATACCCAGGTTCACGAACCGGATGCGGACGCGGTCGCCAAGCCGGGCAATGAGCGGAGTCGTTGCCGGACCGGTTTTCCCATTGAACAAGAGCCAGTTGAACTCCATGTTGATGGTGTTCGGCACAGTGTTGTTAGTCAGGACCGCTTATTCCTGGAGATGTATCAGATAATCCTTGTCGCAGTGCGGACGATAGGGTTCTTTAGGGTGCATAATTAAAGTCCCGAGCATGCTCGCCATCTCCTGCATCGCCATGTTCGCGTGGT
>JAATFH010000330.1 GCA_015655315.1 Terriglobales bacterium | reverse complement strand
TGGTGCTGCTGATTGCCTGCGCGAATGTGGCCAACCTGATGACGGCACAGGCGGCGGCGCGGGCGCGGGAAATGGCGCTGCGGGTTTCGATCGGCGCGGGGCGGTGGCGGCTTGTACAGATGGTTCTGGTTGAGAGCGCGCTGCTGGCTTTTCTTGCAGCTGCGAGCGGAGCCCTGTTTGCGTGGTGGTCTGCGCCGTTTGTGGTGCGCATGATCAATCCACCGGATAATCCGGCGCGGCTGATTCTGCCGGCGGACTGGCGGGTTCTCGGATTTGGCACAGCTCTGACTCTGATTGTGGTTCTGCTCTTCGGGCTGCTGCCCGCGCTGCGCGCATCTTCGGTCAAGCCTGCAAGTGTTCTGAAGGGCGGAGACGATCCGCATTCGCGCCAACGCCTGATGCACGGAATGATCGCATTGCAGGTGGCCTTCTGCTTTCTGGTGCTGTTCGTCGCTGGATTGTTCGTGACAACCTTCGAGAGGCTTTCGAACAAGCCTACGGGATTTTCCTCCGATCGAATTCTTCTGCTCGAAACGATGAGCCGGCCCGCACAGTCGCCGCTCTACTGGAGCCAGATGGCGGAGCATCTGCGCACCGTGCCTGGTGTCGAGCGGGTGTCGCAGGCCAGTTGGGCCTTACTGAAAGGCGTGGGCTGGAATGATTCGATCTCAGTGAATGGAGGTCCGCCGAGTGTAGACCTTGCCTATTTTATGAATGTCTCGCCGGGCTTTCTGGAGACGATGCGGATTCCGCTGATCAGCGGAAGAGATTTCCGCGATGGAGATGTATATCCGGATAATGCCATTGTGAATGAAACATTTGCCAGAAGATTCATGAGCGATGCGAATCCGGTGGGCAGGATTTTCGAAAAAGCTTCGGATGATGGCTCGCGCGAGCACATGCAAATTGTCGGGGTGATGCGCGATGCCGATTACCGCAGTATTCGCGAGCCGATGTTGCCGGTTGTCTTTGTTCCAATTCCCCACAAGAGCAACAAGAGCGTCATGCTCTCCGAGACTTACGAGACTTTCATTGTGCGCACGGCTTCGGCAAATCCGCTTGCCCTGGCTGCAACGCTGCGGCAGGAAGTTTCGAAGACCCGCCCTGAGTTTTACGTCTCAAATGTTCGGACACAAAAAGAGTTGAACCAGGCCCAGACCATTCGCGAGCGATTGCTGGCAACGCTGGCTTTCTTCTTCGGAGCGGTTGCGCTACTGCTGGCGGGGGTTGGACTGTATGGCGTGCTCAGTTATTCCGTACTGCAACAACAGCGCGAGATCGGCATCCGCATGGCGCTGGGTGCGCAGGTTGGCGACGTCGTGCGGCGCATCACTGCGGGAATTTCTTTTGCAGTCGGAGTCGGTGCGGTTGCGGGGCTCGCACTTGGCATGGCTTCGGTGCGGTATATCGAGTCGCTGCTTTATCAGGTGAAGGCTACAGATGCGGGTGTGCTGGCAATTCCTTTTTTAACGATTCTCTCCGCGGTATTGATTGCTGCCGTGCCTGCGGTGTTGCGGGCGCTGCGCATCGATCCGGTTGCGATGTTGCGGGTTGAATAAAGCTGGCGGCTAGGGGGCAGCCAACGCTTTCTCCGATTCCGCAATCACTTTTCGGAAGGCATCGACTGCGGGAACGCCCGTGGATTCGAGCGCGTCTTTTGACATGTATCGCCATACGGGGGCAGAGTCGAGCGGGTCGCCGATGCTGTCGTGATTGGGATCGCCACGGTAGACAACGAACATGTCCTGCGTACTGCCGACCTCCATTTGCGGATGCGGATCGGACGATTCGAGTGGCGGCCCCGCACGACCGGCAGCGTTGATCCCTGTATCCGTTCGTTGCGCGATCACGGGAGGCGGAGTATTGATGGGCGTACCGGCGACGGTTGGCTGAACGAGCCTGCTGTTGCCTTTGCGGACTGTGATGACGAGGTCAGCCATCGAAAGATCCGTGACCGGTGACAGCCTTCCCCACTTTGCCAGGGCGTTCTCCACATCGGCGCGGGCGATGCGATTCGCGTTCGGATCTTTCACATCGACTCCGGCTGAGGGATCGACAATGACCCACACCGTATGCGCCTGAAGAACGTATACAGGCAGCGGAACTTTTTTCTTGTCCTTTGCAACCGCCACCAGACAGGAGAAGAACAACACGAAAAGAGTGAGCCTTCGACGGTACGGCATGAGCTGCCTCCCAGGATGGCGATAAGTCTAGTCCACTGACTGGTTGACGTGGAAGGTCAGCATTCCGGTAGTTATGCTGGTTGATTTTGTGGAATGCTTCCGTTCGAAAACAACAGGGTCTTCCCCTTCGTTCCTCCGGGTCAGGATGACAATCTTGTGGAACCAAAGCAAAAGGCCGAACCTGTTTCAGGTTCGGCCTTATTGAAATAGAGCTTGGCTGGATTACTTGTCGGCGAATACCAGCGGCATTTCTACCAGGTGTTCGCTGATGAACCAGACCTGCATTTCGTTGGTGCGTACCACGTCGCTGATCAACAGATCGTTCGTGCCGTCGTCTCCGACGTCGCTTGCTCTCTTGGCGAGTTTGCGGGCGTCTTCGAGGATGATGCGATGCGCTTCGAGCAGGCGCGAGATGATGACCGGCACTTCTTCGCGGCCTTTCGGCGGACGCTGGAGGCGCGTGGTTTCCGCGATGTCGTGCGCCATTGCGATGGCAACGCCACCGAGCATCTGGATGCGCTCGGCCAGGCCGTCGACCAGCTCTACCTGCTCTTCAAAATGCTTGTCGAAAAGAAGATGAAGCTGATAGAAGGTGGGGCCGGAAACGTGCCAATGTGACTTCTTATAGAGATCGCGCAAGCTGGCCGTATCGGCGAGAAGAACATTGAGACGTCCGGTGATTTCAAGTCGGGCTTCTTCGTCGAGGCCGATGGGCATGTCCTTGATGACGGTTCCGAACTTCTGGATTTCTTTCGCGTTCTGATGCCAGTGGGGTGTGATGTGGTCAACTTTGGTGGGAACTTCTTTCAGTGCGGTCTTGCTCATGCTTCGATCCTCCACTTCCTCATATTAGATGCAGTTGCCGGAAGGGGTGTCACTGGAGTTTTCGATTTTGGACCGAGCCACTGATTTTTAATACAGGTGCAACGATGGCATGTGACGGGAATCACGCCATCGTCTCAAACAATTGCACGGGCAGGCTTGCCGGAGCGCGAAAAACCGGACCGCCGCGCCATTCAAAGGTTCCGGTGATTTCCGCGTGAGCAAAGCGCTTGATTAAAGGACGAGTCATGGTCACGGCCACCATGCGGACCAGGCTGGCTCCCACACAGGAATGCAGCCCGGCGCCGAGCGTGAGATGGCTCGTATTACGGCGTGTCACGTCCATCTGCGTCGGATGGGAAAAACGCTCCGGGTCCTTATTCGCGGCCAGGATTCGCAGCGCGACGCGCTCACCTTTCTTGATGTTGGCTCCATTGATTTCCACGTCGCCGATTGCCCGCCGGAAGAGGAGGCGCGTGAGACCGGCATAGCGCAGCAATTCTTCCATCGCTTTCTCAAGACGCCCCGGGTGCTGGTGCAGGTGATTCCATTCCTGTGGATTCTGCAGCAACGCCAGCCAGGCATTCGCCAGAAATGCGGGGAAAGTGTGGGACAGGGCGACAAATCCGGAATCGCGCATCATCTCCGCTTTTGCATGAAAGCAGCCACTGAGTTGCGCATTTCCGGCATCCGCCAGAGAACGCAGAGCCGGATTGAAAGGCTCGCCAGCGGCTTCGGAAACCGCCCAGGCTGCTTTTCCCAATGGCTCGACGTCGCTCTGCGGAATTCCGGTCGCTTCCGCGGCAAAAAACAGGCAACATGGCAACCCAAACTCACCCATAAGGTCCACTTGCCTATCTATGGGCAGGTCTTTGACCCGGCGGTTGGCCTCGGTCGCCAGATGCTTCTGCCATACACTCAGCTGTTCAGACGAGAGTGCCTCCCGCGTCTCCGCGCGCATTTTCAGGCGCGCTGCCTCGTCCGGCAGTTTCGTGAGGGGCTTGTTCTTCGCGCCTGTGGGAATGAGATCGGGACTGCGGAAAGCGGCGAGAATGTCGTCGTAACGGCTCAAAACCCAGACATCGAGTGTGTCGTCAAAGTAAGGCGGTCTTATGTCCGGGGCAACTGGAGAATCAGGCTGGTCGTCAATCCAGTGTGGGCGGACAGATGCATCTAATGTAGCGCTCATCGCTTTCCAGTATTCGTCTTCGGCGGGCCGGTTTTGTCATCGAATTGTCAGTCTTTCGTCAATCCCGTTCGTGACTTTAGAGATATCCATCCGAAGTTTTAATGGAAAATTTGCGGATGACCGTATGCAGCTTTTGGCGAAAGCGTTTCTGTCCCCCTCTCGCCGGATGATCGATCATCTCCTCGTTGAGCACATGCGCTCCGTCAGCCCTGAGCGCCGCTGCACACACAGAGTAGGTCACGCCTCCGATGAGAATTACCGGCACATCTTTGTCTCCCGACAGTTCCCGAACTTTCTTCCTCAATGCCGGAAGAGCCAGCCCCATCAACTGCCGCTTGGTTGCTGTGTCCGCGTCGTCCGGCATGGGCTGCTCCGAGGCATCGATCAGGTAGAACCCGTCCCGCCTGAACTTTTCCAGCAACTCTCCCTTGCGCTGACGGACGCTCTTCGCATGGAAACCCGTCCGTTGCGCCTCTTCTTGCTCAACAAAGCCGGTATCCATCGGATACAGCACCTTCATCATTTCCAGAAAGAGAGTGTCTCCTGTTGTGAGAGAACTGAGATAAAAGAATCGACCGGATTCGAGCGCAGGGGGCGCTTCCGCGATGAACAACAACCTGATCGGCGAGGGGCGATACTTTTTGCTCGCTACCTCGAGGTGAGGCACATAGGCCATCGCGCCAATCCTTCCTTCCAGACGATAATGCTGAGCTTAAAAAGATTCAGGGCACGGCTGACAGCCGTGCCCTGAATAGTCCGTGCGTATGGCGTGCTGGGCTTTACTTTACCCTGACCTTCGGCTCGACCGACATGCCCGGACGCAGCAGATGATCGGAGTTCTGGTCATGGTTCGTCAGGTCGATGCGCACCGGAATGCGCTGCACGACTTTGACATAGTTTCCGGTTGCGTTTTCCGGCGGAAAGAGGCTCAGAACGGAGCCGGTTGCGCCGCCGATCTGCGTTACTTTGCCGTCGTACTTGCGGCCACCGTAGGCATCGACGCTGATATCCACATGCTGGCCCTGGCGCATGTGCTCAAGCTGCGTCTCCTTGAAGTTCGCGGTGATCCAGATATCGTCGAGCGAAACAAGAGTGGCCATATTCTGGCCGATGCTCACGTTCTGGCCCGCTTCGACGCTCTTCTTCGTAATGATGCCCGCTGTCGGAGCGACGATTTTGGTGTAGCTGAGGTTCAGCTTGGCCTGATCCAGTGCAGCCTGGGCCTGCTGCACCTGCGCGGCAGCCTGATCCGCACGGGCCTTCTGGATGGCGACCAATTGTGGAGCCGTCTGGGCATTTTTGAAAGACGCCTGTGCCGAGGCAACGCGGTCCTTGGCGATGCGGACGGCGGAATTCGCAGCTTCAAGATTGGCCTTGGCCTGTTCCAGAGCAGCCTTGTCGCCATCGGCAGCGGCTACGGCGGCATCGAATTGCTGCTTGGAGATTACATCCTTTTCGACGAGCGGCCTGTAGCGCTGCAGATCGAGCTGCGCTTTCGTATTGTTGGCTTCCGCCTGCAGGACTCCGGACTGCGCGGCCTGTAGCTGATGCTGCGCCTGCGATACCTGGGCGTCAGCGCTTGAAACATCGGAACTCGCCGAGCTTAATACGCTGCCTGTACTGATGTGCGTCACAGGGACATTGACCTTCGCCCCTTCATAGCTGGCCTGGGCGCTTTCGAGGTTCGCCTGGTCCTGCTGGACGACGGTTTCAAAATCCTTCGGGTCGAGCTCGGCGATGACGGTGCCCGCTTCGACATACTGGTTCTCGTCGACGTTCACCTTGAGCACATGGCCCTGGATGCGCGCGCTGATCTGGATGAGATGCCCGTTGACCTGTGCATCGTCGGTGTCCTCGTAGTAGGTGGAATGCCACCACCAGAGGAGGCCAACAATAACGAGGATGGCAACGATTCCGATAATGATGAACCGCTTGCTCGACTTCTGCGGCACCTGATGGTCTTCAGGCCGGTCGATTCGATTTTTATCCGCGGTCTGTTCTGCTACCTGCTCGGCCACGTTCACTTCCCTCCCACATAACTCTTGTAGTTCGATTGAGCGACACCCAGAGCCCGCGCCAGCGAAAGCTTCGCGATGTTGTGCTGATAGAGGCTGCTCACATACTGATCGTTTGCCTGGGCCACGGACTGCTGCGCCTGCGATACGGCGAGGTTGTCCGAAACTCCGGCGGCGTAGCGCTGCTGCGCTTCGCTCAATGCTTCATTTGCCAGCTGCACGTTGCTGCGCGAGACTTCCACCTGCTTCTGCGCGGAGCGGATATCGAGGATGCTGTCGCGTACATCGGCGCTGATCTGACCGTGAATGTCACTGAACTGCGCGCGCCTGTTTTCCAGTTGCGCCTGCGCCTGACGGGCATCGCCGCGCAACTTGCCTTCCTCGAATATCGGAACGGACAGCGTGCCGGTGGCATCGATCGTGCCGTGCGAGTTCGCAGGGTTGACGCCGATATCGCCGTAGTCGCCGGAAAAGCTGATCGTCGGGTAGCGTTCGGCGGTTGCCGCGGAGCGCGCTTTTTCCGCCGACTTGAGCTGCTCGGCCATGGCCTTAAGATCGCTGCGGCTGTCAAAAGCCTGTTTCACTGCCGTGTCTGGATCCACGTCGTCGAGAGCCGCATAGGGAGCCTGATCGGCAAGCTCGAATTTCTGCTCCAGCGGCAGGCCGATGACGCGGGCAAGCGCGATCTTATCTTTTTCGTACTGATTCTGCGCGGAGATGAGCGTCTGCTGCTGCGTCTGGTAATCGACGCGGGCGCGCAGTTCGTCGAGCAGAGGCGCGGTGCCGGCCTGGTGGTTGGCGACGGCCTGGTCCAGCGAGACTTTGGAAGTATCCACCTGCTGCTGCGCGCTCTCCACGCGGGACTTGTCGGAGATGACCAGCAGATAGGCGTTGCCTGCGGTCAGCACGACCATATCGCGGGCGTCATCGACGGAGAGCTTCGAGCTTTGGAAATTGTGCTTTGCGGCGAGGTAATTCTGGAGCGAGGCAATATTCAGGAGCGACCAGTCCAGCGAACCACGGATATCGGAATAGCCAAAGGGACCGATGATGGTCGGGAATCCTGGGATACGCAAGCCCTCCGCGGCCAGATTGACCTGCTGGACGGATAATTTGCCCGTCGCCTTCACCGTCGGCAGAAGGTCCTGCAGCTCCTGCAGACGCGAGCCGTTCACTGAGGTGGTGTTTTCCGTGCTGAGAATGTAACCGAGATTATGCTTCAGTCCGCGCTGGATGGCTTCGTCCAGCGACAGCGAGAGCACGCCCGCGACCGGCTTGTCTTCTACGACGCTGCCCTGAAAGCCGCTGCCGCCCTGCTGCGGAGTTGAAATCTGGTACGGACTGGGAATCGAAGAAGAGCTGCTTGCAGGCGTTGGCGACTGTGCCAACAGATTTGCCGCTGGCGCAAGGAGAATGCCGAACGCCATGAGACGCTGCCAGCCATGTTTAGTTACACGCACGTACAGTTCACCTTTGTTTCGCGGAAACGCGGTTTCACTACATTAAATCGAATATGTTTCTTTGGATGCCACAGATATCGGAAGAATTCAGAAAATAGCAGAGAATCAAGCCCTTGCGGACGAAATCGGCACAATTCTACATGGCTCGGGGTAGGGTCCGCTCAGAGGGAAGCGGTATGCCGGCCGGACGGCCGGCATACGCTTCTAAACGACGGAGGCCGTCGCTCCGGAATGCACCAGCGAAGTGGCCAGAGAGCAGAGTGCCTGGCGGAAAACATTGCTTACTTTGTCAGCAGTCCAGCCTGCCGCGCTTTCTCCTCCGGCGGTGCGGAGCGTTTGCGCGGTGGCCGCGTTGTCCTCTCCGAGCACGGCACGTTCCACGAATACGGCCTTCTGCGCCATGGGCAGATGCTCGAGCCAGTCGCGGAGCTGGCTGCGGCCTTCGCCCTCAAGCAGCTGATTCAGCTGATCGGGTGAGACCCCCGCCGCCGCAAGATCGTCCTCATCGATGCAGAGCGCATTGCCGCCGTCTGTTTCCGCCGCGGCAAAGGAACCGGGCTGAATCTGGCTCAGCTTGCGAATCGCCCCTTGCACCAGCTGGCCCTGCAACACGAGCTGCGCCTGTGTGCCGTCGGCGCAGGGATCGACATCGGCTCCGGCCATCGTCTCTTCAACGAGGCTGACCGCCTCGTCTTCATTTCCCAGTAGAAGCGCAGCGGTTTGAAAAAGCTTTGCCGCCGTGTCCTGCACCAGCAACTCGCTACAGCCTTGATTTCCCATCGTAGTTCCTCCGACAGTCACTTTTATCCTCTTTGAGTCGCGGCTCTGGAGTCAAATCGAACTGATAAGCCGCCTTTTTGCAGCACTTTCATATCCTGAAGCAATCCGAAGGTGTATAGCAGATTGTGTACACTTTCCACTTAAAGTCCGGATCGGATCTATGAACGCACGTTCGACGCAGCCGCAGAACCTTTTGATTGGCCGGGATGAGTCCTGGATGCAATTTAACCGCCGAGTGCTGGAAGAAGCGCAGGATGCCTCGAATCCTCTGCTGGAGCGCGTGAAGTTTCTGGCCATCACAGCGAGCAATCTGGACGAGTTTGTGGAAATCCGGGTGGCCGGATTACTGCAACGGATTGAAGATGGCTACACCGACGTTGGCCCCGAGGGAAGAACCCCGCAACAGACGCTCGACGCTCTCACGGAGGACATGCACTCCTTCATGATCGAGCAGTATGGCTGCTGGAACCAGCAACTGCTGCCGGCACTGAGTGCGGCAGGCGTCCGAGTGCTGAGCTGGAACGAGATGGCTCCGGAGGCACAGGCGGCGGCGACCTCGTTCTATCAGCGCGAAGTCGATCCGCTGCTGACGCCGATCACCATTGACCCGGCGCATCCGTTCCCGCGTGTGCTGAACAAAGCCTTGTGCATCGCCCTGCTGCTGCGCCGCAAGCGCAAGGGAAACCTGGGCCCGGTTCTGGGAGTCGTCACGGTGCCGCGCGCCCTTCCGCGATTGGTGCCGGTGCCCTCGTCGGAAGGCACGCATGACTTTATCTTTCTCCACGACCTCATTGAGAAGCACGCCGCAGGCATGTATCGCGGCTACGAGATTCTTTCCAAGGCCGCCTTCCGCGTGACCCGCAACAGCAACCTCTACTTTCAGGAAGAGGAGGCGCGCTCGCTGCTCGAGACGGTGCGCTCGGAACTCCATAATCGCCGCAAGGGCGATGCTGTACGGCTGGAGATCGAGCAACGCGCGGATTCTGAGATCATCGACCGGCTGCGCATCAACTTCGAACTGGACGAGTCCCAGGTATACCGCACCGACGGGCCGGTAAACCTGTCGCGGCTGATGAATCTTTACAGCGACTCTCACCGTCCTGACTTGAAATTTGCCCCGTTCGTTCCGCATGAGTTGCGGTTGAATCGAAAGTCGACAGATCTCTTCGACGAGCTGCGCCATCGCGATATTCTGCTGCACCATCCGTATGACTCGTATGACGCCGTGGTGGGCTACATTGAAGCAGCGGCTGCGGACCCGAACGTGATGTCGATCAAGCAGACGCTCTACCGCACCAGCTCCGATTCACCGATGTTCAGCGCCCTGGTGGACGCGGCGCAGAGCAAGGAAGTGACGGTGGTCGTCGAGCTGATGGCCCGCTTCGACGAGGCATCGAATATCCGCTGGGCGCGTGATCTCGAAGACGCAGGCGTGCAGGTCTTTCACGGCATCGTGGGCCTGAAGACGCATTGCAAGCTGGCGCTTTTAGTCCGGCGCGATCCGGATGGAGAGATCCGCCGATATGCGCACCTGGGGACCGGCAATTACAACCCGAATACGGCACGCTTCTACACGGACATCAGCCTGCTGACCTCCGATCCCGCCATCACAGCAGGCGCGCACAGCGTCTTCAACTACCTGACGGCGCACTCTGAGTCGGACGATTATGCTCCGCTGCTGGTCGCTCCGCTGACGCTGGCCGAGAGCTTTATCCGGCTGATCGCGCGCGAAACGGAGCACGCCAAGGCCGGAAAACCGGCGCGCATCATCGCAAAAATGAACTCGCTGCTCGAACAGAGCGTGATCGAGGCTCTCTACGCAGCATCCCAGGCCGGGGTCGAGGTCGATTTGATTGTGCGCGGCATCTGCGCGCTGCGTCCCGGATTGAAGGGCGTCAGCGAGAATATTCGCGTGCGCTCGGTCATCGGGCGTTTTCTCGAACACAGCCGCATCTACTTCTTCTCAAATGGCGGCGCAGAAGAGTTCTACTGCGGCAGCGCCGATTGGATGCCGCGCAATCTCTTCGAGCGCTGCGAGGTCGTCTTTCCGGTCAAGGATCCCGCGCTTTGCGCACGGCTGCGCAATGAAATTCTGGCGGCCTACCTGGCCGATACCGTGAAGACGCGGATGCTCACCGGAGATGGCTCTTACATCCGGGCTCGCGACACCGAAGTCGGCAAGTCCATGCCCGCCTTCAGCTCACAGGATTTCTTCATGCAGGTGGCCGAGGGCAAAGCTTCGGCAAATGATATCCCAAAGCTGCCCGAGCATGAGCATCCGAAGCCAAAGGCCAGTACAGTCGCGAAGAAGACCGCCTCACGGCGTAAGGTTGCAGCGGATTAGCCAATCCGCCTTCTACAATGAAGCGTGGCTCTTGCGGCTCAGCCTCTTTCCGAAACAGCTCGAACCCCCAGCATCCCCGCCACGCTGGCCGCATACTGGCATCTGCTCAGCCTGGATGCTCCGACGGTGGCCGCGCTATGGTGCTGGAGCTTTGGCCGCGCAGCTCATATTGCATTACCTCGACTTGCGCCGCTGCTACTGGCCGTGGGCACATGGCTGGTCTATGTCGCCGATCGCATTCTCGACGGGCTGGACAGCGTAAACCGCGCACGCCTGCGAGAGCGCCACTACTTCTATCTGCGGCATAGGACGGCTTTTCTGGCTGCCGGAGCACTTGTGAGCCCGATCTTTGCCTGGGCCGTTTTTACCCGCATGTCGCCCGCCGTCCGGCTGGAAGATACGGCGGTGTTCGCTGTGGCCGCGCTCTACTTTCTGCTGGTGCACATACGCGAACGCGCCGCGGAGAGATGGCTTCCGAAGGAGCTTGCCGTCGGTGTGCTCTTTGCTACCGCGACGGCGGTGCCGACATGGGCCCGTGCCGGGAACGAGCGGCTTGCCCTGCTGCCGCTCATCGCCATCTTCGCCATTCTATGCTGGCTGAATTGCGTGGCCATCGAAAGCTGGGAGAGCACGGCGGAAGGCGCTCCGGCGCATGCGACAACGGTGTGGGCGGCACAGCACCTGCACGGGATTGCCCTCGCGACAGCCGTCTTTTCACTGGGACTAGCCTGGACCGGTCCGCACGAACTCGCCCGTCTCTGTTTGCTATTGGCAGCGGCGCTGAGCGCGTTTCTGTTGTTCTGGCTGGCACGATGCGCGCGGTTTCTGACTTCCATGCAACTGCGCGTGGCCGTCGATGCGGTTCTGCTGACACCTCTGCTTCTTGCGGCGTGGATGCGTTGAAGCGCAGGCTGAATTTCGACCCGTTGGCACGGCCCTATCGCTGGCTGGAGTATCTGACCTTCGGGCGAGCACTCGAACGATGCCGCTTTCATTTTCTGCCCGCGCTGACCGCCGCCAAGCACGCGCTGGTGCTGGGCGACGGCGATGGCCGTTTCCTCGCCCGGCTGCTCGCGGCAAACCCCGATCTGCACGCCGATGTGGTCGATATCAGCCCGGCGATGCTGCATTTGCTCAACGAGCGGCTCACACCCGAAGCCCGGGAACGCGTCACGCTGCACCAGATGGACGCCCGCGATTTCATGCCACCTGAAACTAGTTACGATCTGGTCGTAACCCATTTCTTTCTCGATTGCCTTGCGGAACCGGAACTGGCGGCGCTTGTGGACAAAATTGCCTCGCGCCTGCAACCGGGGAGTATCTGGGTAATTTCAGAGTTTGCGCAGCCTCGCGGCAGAGTCGCTTCCCTGGTGGGTAAGGTAATAGTTTCAGTGCTTTACCGCATCTTCGTAATGCTGACGGGGTTGGAGACGCGCTCCCTGCCCGACCACGGGGCGATTTTGCAAGGCCATGGCTTTCGGCTCGCCGCCGAGCGGCAATGGCTTCGAGGCTTACTGGCGAGTCAACTCTGGCAATACTAAGCTTCCAGCCCCATGCAACCCCTCCATACCTACTTCCCTTCTACTTATTCAGGCAGTTATGGCAACTCAGGACCCATTATCGCGTTGGTTACTATCCCAGATGCCCCTCGTCATGGATAGCCTGCCCGGCATCGATCCCGGGATATTGCCGGAGCCATTTCCGGGACCTGCGCCCGAACCGGATCCCGACCCCGACCCATTGCCTCCCTCGGAACCGGGGACGCCGGGGACCGATCCCGGTTTTCCGGTTGAGCCCCTGCCCTCGCCCGTGCCAGTCACGTCAAGCCGGCGTCCGTTCTAACAGCCAAATTGTTACAATCAGGTTAATATTCCAAAATGCTGGCCAGATCATGCTGGTTCTCGCAAATTCACGGTTGAAAAGGCCATTCCGTTCTATGAATCTCTACGTTCTACGTCATGCAAGTGCGGGCACAAGCCGCGAAAATCCCCTCGTAGATGTAAAACGCCCCCTGGATAAAGAGGGCAAGCAGCAATGCCTGCTGATCGGCAACTATCTGAACGCCCTGCGTGTACAGTTCGACCTGATTGCGTCCAGCCCGCTGAAGCGCGCTCTTCAGACCGCCTCCCTGGTCGGTACCGAAGTGGGTTACGATACCAAAATTCAGGTGGCTGAAGCCCTGGCGCCGGGAGCGACGGTTCCTGCTTTTCAGGAATTCGTAGCTACCCTCGCGAAGTATGAGAATGTGCTCATCGTCGGGCACAATCCAAACCTGCCGCAGTTTCTCGGGTCGCTCATTGTTTCGCCCGGGCGGGCAAGCATTCGCCTGCGCAAGGGTGCGATTGCGCGCGTGGACTGCACACGGCGTCCCGGTATTTTGAACTGGCTCGTCGATCCGCGCATTCTGCGCGGGGCCTATACCAGCGTGACGAAGAGGTCCCTGCGGAAAACTTCGCGGAAGTAGGCCGATTCCTTGCGCAGCGACCATAATTCCAGCTCTGCGCCGGTGCGGCCGGGGCTGATCTCCATCAACACTTGTTTGGGATAGACGCGCACTTTCACCTTG
>JAATFH010000508.1 GCA_015655315.1 Terriglobales bacterium | reverse complement strand
TTACGAAAAAGCGGTGCGTCGTAGGAGACAAGGCCCTGGCCGATGATAGCGATCCCAAGCCTTGGCACCGGAAGAGGCTCAGGTGGAACGGCTGACCGCAAGCGTTCACCGTACTCCAGGGCCGCCTTGCGAAAGGCATCCAGTTGATGCGTCGACCAAAGGTAAGCCGACAACTGTTCAAGAAATACAGCAGGCTGGTTCACCCAATTCGTTTGCTCGAGGTTGGACGAAATCGAGATTTGCGAGAAAGCATCGAACCACTCCTTTACCTGAGCCGCCGAAAGAGAGCTGAGGTTGGAAAGTTCCTTGCTGATAACCAGACGCTCCACGGGGAACTTGAAATCGTAGTCAATGACTTCACGAAGCAGGCTCGGAAGAAAGCTGAGAGGGAGCTGCTGAAGCATTCCCAGATGGGCTACGGCCAGATTTCTCGCCTCCGGAGGATATCCGCTGAATTGTTCGGCTTTAAGGTCGCGCGGAAGCATACGGCTACAACAATTCCTTGACCGGCCGGCCTTGGGAAAGCGAAGGAGAGAACCCCATCATCGCTCCGAGAGTCGGCACGAGATCGGTTGACTGCATCGGGTTGTCGTACACGACTCCCTCACGAACGCCTGCACCGAGAGCCAGCATCCAGGTAGTACGCGAAGCCGGATCGCCGGTGCGATGATGCTGGAATCCATTTCCGCCGGAATCCTCGTCTGAGTCCCGCCCAAAATCCGGAAGGATAAAGAGTGTTGTGTTGCCCGCGTATTCAGGCTCGCTCTGGACGGTTTTCCAAAGCTCTGCGCAAAGTCGATCCGTCCGCTGGATTCCCTCGATGTAAAGCGAATAGGCTCCGGCGTGCGCGATATCGATATCATGCATTGTGATCCAAAGCAGGCTGGGAGCCTGTTGCCGCATCAGTTGCCGCACCACATACATGGAAAGCTCATCGGGGCTCGATAATGTCTTCGCATGCGCCTTAAAATCATCGACCGAAAGCTTCAGAATCGTTTCCAATTGCTGCAGTTCGAATTCTCCTCCGCCAAGCTTTGGCGCGTATAAAGGAGTTTCGTAATTGTCCCGCAGCAGGTGTTCGTAATCCGAGGTTGCACCGGACATCGCTGCCGTCAGCAAATGCTTCGGTAGAACGACTTTCGCTCCCATACCTGGCCCATAGGAACGGTATTCGCTCTCACCGATTCGATTGAATCCGTTGCTGGGCGCTACAACCCAGGTATCCGACGACGGCCGCTTCAAATCTCTTCGAAAATATTCGAATACCGTGGGATGTTCCGGCGGCACTGCGGAAAAGTTATTAAAGGTTTCGTAGACTCCGGTTGCCAGACTCGCAGTGGCTACGTAGTGCCCTAGAATTCCTCGATTGACTACCTGCGTGAAGAAACTGGACTGTGGAATGAGTTCGCGGAGCAGGTGCGGAATATTCTCCTGGCCTTCAGGGGCAAATGTTTCCTGGTCGCGTGCGCCTCCGCCAAAGGTGATGACAATCACCTTCCGTTTTTTCGCCGCTGCTTCACCGTGGACAAAAGGGCTGCCGCCCAATAGCGCAGAGCCCAGCGCTAAACCTGCGGCACTGCGCAGGAAGTCGCGCCTGCTGCAACTTAGACGCCGGGCGAACTCCTGAGGAGTAGGTGAGGCGGTCTCAAATGCTCCGAGGAATGATGACTTAGAGATCAATCCATTACACCGTTGTAAGACTCACTCATAGTTTCACTTTCGCACCGTGCTACTTGTAATCGCCAAAGCGCACTGGAATCACGGTTTGGCGGCGGAAGAAGTTGTCTTCGCCGCATAAACGAATTGTTGAACTTCCGCTCTTTCCTTGTCTACCTCGGCTAAATGCTGCGCCCGAAGCCGTTGATAAATGTCGAATTCCTCATGCGCGCGGTCTTTTTGTCCCATATGAACATATGCCTGCCCAAGGCGATAGTGCGCATCGGGAAGGTTTGCATTTAACTTCAGAGCGCTTTCATACTCCGGGAGGGATTTAGCATATGCATGCTGGTCTGCATAAAAGTTGCCCAGTTGCACGTGAGCTTCGGTCAGTTTTGGGTCGAGAGTGATGGACTTCTGCAGTAACGACTCCACCTCTTGCAGGCTCGTGCCAGGGTCTTCCGCACGCTTACCCTTCCACAGACTCATCGCGTAATAATAAACGGCGAGCGCATTGTTGGGCTGAAGTTCAGCGAAACGACGGAATCTTTGAATGACTGCTTCCGCCTGATTGGGTGAGCTGTCATAGGCTTTCGAAAGAAACAGGTAGCATCGGGGATCGGAAGGATTTAAGTCCGCCGCTGCCAGGAGTGCTTTGACTGCCTCGTCGTATTTTCCCCGCGAGTACAGCGCCATGCCCAAACCGATCAACAACCGGGGTGAGTTCGGATAGCGCAGAGTGGCCTGCTGAAAGACATCAATCGCCGGTTCATAAGTGCGGTGGAGGAGAAGCTCGCTTCCCCAGTCAAACAAGTTGTCCTCGCTTGGATCCATATTCGCAGCGATCTCGAATTCGTTTGCTGCCGCGACAAATTTTCCATCTTTTTCTGCAATCTGGCCAAGTAGATTGTGCAGCTCCCCGGAGTTCTTCTGCTGCAGAAGACCTTGGACCATTTGCCTCGCCTGGTCCAGTTTTCCAGCCATGAAATAGGCGAGCGCCAAATCGTAACCATTGCCATAAGAAGGACGGATCTCCTGCGCTTTTTGGAGAAAAGGAATCGCATCCGGAATTTTCCCGGATTGAACGTAGAACTCACCAAGGTTGTGATTGGCGTCATAGTCCCGAGGTTCCAGAGCGAGCGCCTTACGGAACTGCTCCTCTGCCAGCTGCGAGTTGCCGGAATGAAAGAGGCTCGCCGCCAGATTTGTCCTGGCTGCCGCTGAATCCGGTTTCAGCTGGACCGCAACTTCGAGTTGCGCAACCGCTTTCGCATCCTGCGACTGCGCGGCGTAGACGAGCCCCAGAAGTTCATGAACCTCAAAACTTTTCGGCGTGCGAGGTAAAAGCTCTTCCAGTTGCGCTGCTGCGTCCGCGAAGTGCCCCGCGTCATATTGAGCTACAGCGGACTGGAACTGCCGATCTAAGGCCTCGTTCTGATTCTGTGCATCTTCACCCAACACGAGCATCGAGCAGAACCAAAGAGAAGCGAGGACCGCCCACCGAGACCGATGCTTTTTGCTCACAACCTGCCCTTTGGTATCGCCACGCAGCAACACTCCGGGGGCGGCATCCATCAGGCTGCCGCCCCGGAGTGTTTTCATCTTAGCCTAGTAATACAGCTTCAGAGCAAATTGAATCTGTCTCGGATCGTATGGAGCATCGCGCGTCGATCCGATCTCGCCGAAGTTGGTGCTGTTAAAGTTGGTCGAGTTCGAGATCGACATAACACCGTTGCCGCCGAATCCCGGCGCATTGAAATTCGGATGGTTGATGATGTTGAAGATCTCAGCCCGGAATTGTAGTGAGAAGCGCTCGCTTAACTGGAAATTCTTGAAGGCCGAGAAGTCCCACCGATGAAATCCGGGCGTCACAGTCTGTCCGGGACGATTGCCCAGAACCTGAAAACCAGTCAAAGGTATGCATCCGGCAGGAGTGCCCGGGAGAGGAACGACATTGCCCTGCGCGTCGGTTCCCAGAGTGCAAGGTTGCTGGAAAGCCTTCGGATTTCCAAACCAGCTCAGCTTTCCATTTGAGTCGGTGTGTAACCCCAGCTTCTTACTTTCTCCGGCAACGGTTAGGTCATTGCAGCTTGTGCCGGCGGTAGGCCCACTCGGGCAAGTGAGATTGAGAGGTTGCCCACCCTGAAGCGTAACGATGGAATTTATCATCCACCCGCCGACTACAGAATTGACGAACCCATTTGCGTCATGGAGGAAGCGTTGATCCCTGCCGAACGGCAACTGATATCTGCCGCTGAGAGGGAATACGTGGCGAATATCGAAATTGGCTGGACCACAGTCGTTGCTAAGACCAAAGCCCGGAACGTCAGGAGCACGGTTCGACCCGGTATTACCGCCATTCAGCAAGTCGCCTGCGTCTGAAAGAGCCTTGGAGTAAGTATAGGTAACCAGAAAATTCAGACCACTTTCAAACTGCTTTTCCAGCTTGGTCTGCAAACCGTTGTAAATGCTCCTGCCAATCGTTCTCTGATAGCTTGAGCCATGCGAGAAGTCCGGGAACGGGACGGCGTTTGAAGTGCTGGCGCTGGCTGGCAATATCTGACTTACGTTGTTCGTGCCTATGCCCGTTTGAAGATTCATACCATCGGTAAGCACGTATGCGACCTGTGCAGACAGAGAGCGTGACAGTGCGTATTGCAAAGTGAGGTTGGCGCTCATTGTCCGCGGAGTTACGAAATCAAATTGCAATCCCTGCAAACCCAAACCTGATGCATTGACGGCAAGCGGCGTAAACGCAACGCAGGAGAGACCGGCACTCAGCGTCGCGGTTCCACCCGGACCCGCCGTTCCGCACCCGGCCCATGGGGAGCCGTCGCTTATCGACGAAACGCTGGGAATGCCGAGATTTTGTTGTTGATAGTTGAAGTTAAACACAAAGGGATAATTCTCGCCGATGTTAGGACCATAACCCTGGTTCTCATATGAGTTATAGAAGAGTCCTATACCGCCACGCACTACAAAGTTTGGGTCCACCTGGTAGGCGAAACCGAAGCGCGGTGCAAAATTAGTCCTTTGTACTTGTAGCAGTCCCTTCCCATATTTGTCGGTCTGTAAAAGCGTTATCCCATCCTTGGCCAACAGGGTGGTAAAGCTGGAGGAAAGACTTCTGTCGTCCTTTCCACTCGCCGGGATCAGGTAAACGGGACCTCCATTTGGAGGACCGTTGGCAATAAAGTTGGCCTGACCACCATTCGCCTCCTGAATCGGCCCAAAGTAGTCATAGCGCAGACCAAGATTCAGGGTCAGCTTGGGATTTACTTTCCAGTCATCCTGGAAGTACGCGGCGAAGTAATTCTTCTCATCGTAGGTTTTATTGATATTAGAGGCTTGTACCTGATTCGCGCCGCCCACAAAATCAAATCCATTCGGGACAGTAGCGGCTTGCGGGGTCAGCAGAAACTGTGCCCGGCCTGTGGCGCCGCCGCCCACATTCGGAATATCCGTGAAGGTGATGGAGCTGCTGTTCGTCCCGTAGTCGAACGAACCTCGCGAATACGCCGGCTGAAGAGTTGAGAACTTTATGTGCTGAACCTCGATGCCCGTCTTAAAGCTGTGGTTTCCGTAAACCTTCGTGAAGTCGTCGGTGAACTGGAGTGTCTGGCTGACTTCATCCGAAGGCAGAAAAGAATTGCTGCCCAGTGTCGATAGTCCGCTGATCGTGATGGAAGGAAGACCACCGTTTTCAGCCAACTGAGGGATGCCCTGGATTCCATATTGATCGGGAATGCCGAGCGTATTCCCTTCCGGGCCGAATCGGGTGGTATGAAGATGGTTGAACCCGACGCGCGCCACGTTCACCGTGCTTGGGGAAAATCCGTGTGTCCACGCCAGAGCGGCCT
>JAATFH010000246.1 GCA_015655315.1 Terriglobales bacterium | reverse complement strand
GGCCAGCGTCCGAGAATCCAACCGGTGATGGCGAGTAGCAAACAGGCGCAGAGCAGGTTAAAGAGCGCGTTGATCCCGGCGGCCTGCGTGAAAAGCCACACCAGCCAGATGGCTGTTGCAAAAATGGGAACCGAAGTCGCCTGCTTGAGGATTTCCATCCATGCGCCGGGACGCGGCAGGAGCTTTGTCCACGCGGGATTGAAGGTCAGAAGCAGGTAGGGCGCGGCCAATCCTAAAGCAAGCGCGGTGAAAACGAAGAAGCTGACGAGTGCCGAATGCGAGAGCGCGTAACCCAGCGCTGCTCCCATAAACGGCGCAGTGCAGGGAGTGGCTACAACCATGGCGAGCACTCCAGTAAAGAAGCTGCCTGCGTAACCGTGCTGCGAAGCAAGGCTCGATCCCTTGCTGGTTATCGAAAGGCCGATCTCAAACATGCCCGCCAGCGAAAGCCCGAGAAAAAAGAGCAGCAGCGCCATGATGCCGATAAAGGTCGGCGACTGAAATTGAAAGCCCCAGCCAAGTTTGTGTCCGCCCGCCCGCAGAATGAGAAGCAACGCGACCACAACCCAGAACGAAACCAGGATGCCGAGGGTGTAGACCCATCCATGTGCCCGCAGCTTATGGCGTTCCTGCTGCGAGGACTGCACCAGCGAAAGCCCCTTGATAAAAAGCACAGGAAAGACGCATGGCATGAGGTTGAGGATGATGCCGCCGATGAAAGCCAGGCCAACTACCTTCGCGAGTCCCGCGAAATCGCCGCCGGAGGCTTCGGCGGCAATGGTCCCCTGCGCTGCGTTGATCTGGAATGCGTTGCCGTCGGCCAGCACAACGAGGCCACGCAGCTGGCTCGGATTCTGCTGCAGGTTCTCGTCTTTCTTCAGGCTGATCTCGAAGCCGTTGCTGAGAGGCGTAACTGGCTGCGGCGCAGCGTTGGCGAGCTGGTTCTGGTCGAGAGGAAAGAACTGCGCGTCAGCCTCGCGTCTGCCGGTGATCACGGTCAAATTGAAACCCGCCGCTGTGGGCGTGAACTTCGCCTGCATGCTTCCAGGCAGCTGCTGCGGCAGCGTACGATGCAAGCGGGCGATGAGCTGCTGGTCGGCGTCTACAAACGTCGGCGACGCCGGGGGCGATGCCAGCGCTTTGCGCTCGATATCGACAACAGCTTTACCGGGGATGCAGACTTCGCGGCAGACGAGCCAGTCTACTTTCGCGCTCAAGGTGGCAGATTCCGCCGCTGGTTTGTAGGCATCACCGACATGCATTGCCATGGGGAAGAGGACTTCGCTTTCATAGCCGAAATCCATCAGCGGACCGAGCGGCAGCCGCTTCGGCGCGGGAAACTGCATCGGACCTGCGGTGATGCCGTCGGGCAGTGTCCACTTGATGCGCGGAGGCTCGCCAGAATCTCCTGCATTAACCCAGTAGACATGCCAGCCGGGATCGAGCTTGAAATAAAGGCCCGCGGTGAAATTCTGGCCGGGATAAAGCTCGGCAGGAGGCACGGCCAGGTGCACGGTGAGGTGTGGCGCAGTTGCCACGTTCGCAGACCATGCCGCGGGAGCGCAGGCAGCAATGAAAATCAGCAGGCAGAGAATCGGAATCAGAGTTCGGGCGCGCATGTCCAGTACTTCTATTGTAGGACGGCGGAACGAAATCGCAGGCTACATAACTTGTACGCCGTAAAAGACCGCGATCTACCGTGTTTTCCGAAGTCCCGGTTTGGCTGGCGTTCCCCAAAGCATTTCTTTATGCGGCGTAGAAGCGTCTGCATATCTATATTGCCAAGACCTGACTGACACGCGACACTGAATGCTCTTCCTCTTTCCGAGATATTCCTGCGGTACATTTCATTGTTTTGGAGGGTCGGCTTTTTATGACATGGACGCGTCGTATGTTCCTCAGCCGTGTGGCTGCGGCTGGCGGTTACCGGGCGATGTATACGGCCATGCAGGCGCTGGGTCTTCTGGCAATGACTGCGGAGGCTTCTCCTTTGCCTGATCTGCCTGCGAATTTTGGGGCGGGCAAAAAGATCGTCATCCTGGGCGGCGGCATCGCTGGGCTGGTTTCGGCGTACGAGTTGCGTAAGGCGGGCTTCACCTGCACTGTACTGGAGGCACGCGAGCGCCCGGGCGGACGCAACTGGAGCGTGCGCAATGGCAGCAAGATTGAGTTCACCGACGGAACTGTACAGACGTGCGACTGGGAAGAGGATCATTATCTGAACGTTGGACCGGCGCGGCTGCCTTCGATTCACCGCACCATCATCGGTTACTGCGAAGAATTAGGGGTGCCGCTTGAAGTCGAGATCAACACCTCGCGCAGCACATTGCTGCAGGCCGACACACTGAACGGCGGCAAGCCGGTCGAACAGCGGCAGGTTGTCAACGACACGCGGGGATATATTTCGGAGCTTCTGGCCAAGTGCATCGATCAGCATGGCCTCGACAAAGTACTGGATAAAGAAGATACCCAGCACATGCTCGACTTCCTGCAATCCTACGGCGATCTATCCAAGGACTACAGTTACAAGGGCTCGCAGCGGAGCGGTTTTCTTTCCCCACCGGGAGCCGGACCGGACGAGGAAAAACTGCGTCCGCCTCTCAGCCTGCATGAGTTGCTGGTTTCAGATTTCACGACTGGCGAGATGTATGAGGAGCAGATCGACTGGCAGGCGACGATGTTTCAACCGGTCGGCGGCATGGACCGCATTCCCTATGCGTTTGCGAAATCGCTGGGAGAGATTGTGCACTATCGATGTCCAGTGAAAAAGGTGAGCAAGACGTCGAGCGGCGTGCGCGTAGAGTATACGGAAGCTGGGTCAGCGCAAACCATCGAGGCTGATTTCTGCATCTGCACGCTGCCGCTCAGCATTTTGAAGACGCTTGATATCGATTGCATAGCAGAGAAAAAGCACGCCTTCAGCGGGATGAAGATGGCGTCCCTGTACAAGATCGGATGGGAAGCACCGCGCTTCTGGGAAAAGAAGTACAACATTTACGGCGGCATCTCATTCCCGAAGCAGGTTGTGGACCTCGTCTGGTACCCCAGCAATGGCTTGTTTACCAAGACGGGCATCAT
>JAATFH010000177.1 GCA_015655315.1 Terriglobales bacterium | reverse complement strand
GACAACAATAACTATGAGCAGACAGCGCTTCTTGTTTCGCTCAGCTACTTCGCGCAGAACTCACAAACTTTCCTCAACAACTTCTACCTCAAGAGCAAGCGCTCGATCCTGAAGCCGAACGACTCCGGCCCCGCTGCCTACGTGCTTCCCGCGAATGAAGACTCGCAGGACCGCCAGCGCATGCTGCTCGAAGTATTGCGTGCGCAGCATGTCGAAATCAGCAGGACGACGGAACCAGCTACCGTCGCTGTTCCTGCGAAGCCGAAGGGCGAGAAGAAGGACGACGCCGACGATAAAGAAGCCAAGCCAAAGCCGGAGACACCGAAAACCGAGCAGCGGACATTTCCCGCAGGCAGCTATGTCATCCGCATGGACCAGCCCTATTCGCGCATCGCAGATGCCTTGCTCGACCGTCAGTACTGGGCTCCCAACGATCCGCAGAAGACTCCCTACGACGACACGGGCTGGTCGCTGCCCTCGCTCTTCAACGTAGAAGCTGTACGAGTCACCGAGCCCACGATTCTGAAGACGAAGATGGAAGTTGCTCCCGATGCTCGAGGTTTTGCTGGCTCTGGAGGCAATTGTTCCATCGAGATCATACCGAATCACGCTGATCCGAGCCTCATCAGCTATGTATATCTTCTGAAAAATGCAACTGTGTCAGTTGCAGATGCTCCGTTTACCGCGAACAACCAACAATTTCCCGCCGGTTCATTGATCATCAAAAGCGCTTCCAGGGATGAAGTAACGGCGGCATTTGGAAAAACGCTGCTCGCGCCAGTTGGGATCTGCGACGCGCCATCGATTCCAACGCACAAGATCACCGCACCCCGCATCGCCATGATGCACACCTGGCTCAGCACGCAGACCGAAGGCTGGTGGCGTCAGGCGCTCGACAAACTCGGCGTGCCCTTTGACTACATCAGCACGCAAACCGTAAGTAGCGAAGACGACCTTCGCTCCAAATACGAGGTTATCCTTTTTGCTCCCACGGGTGGGGCGCGCACGGCGCAGATCATTCAGGGCCTGCCGATGTGGGGTAACGCGTTGCCGTGGAAGAAGACCGACCTAACTCCGAACCTCGGCCGCATCGACTCCACAGACGACATGCGCCCGGGCCTTGGCTATAGCGGCATCGAGCACCTCCGCCACTTCGTCGAGCAGGGCGGCCTGCTCATCACCGCGCAGGATACGGCTCAGTTCGCCATCGAAACCGGTCTCGCGCCCGGCGTTTCTGTTACTCCACACGGCGATCTCAAAGTGGTGGGCACGCTGCTCGGTACCGTTGCCGTCGATCAGAAGTCCCCAGTCCTTTATGGATACAGCAAGCCCTTCACGGTTTACAGCGAAGACGGCCTGTCCATGAACGTAAGTAACACCGTAGGTGGAACGCGCGGTCCGCGCTTCGGAGCCGGAGACGAACGCCCCACCGGACGCGGCGGACCCGATGATCCGGATATCCCGCAGGGAAGACGATATGTAGCCCCCGAAGAAAGGCCGAAGCCAAAAACATGGGAGCCGATGCCGCTCAACGAAGAGCAGATGCGCAATAATCCAAACGTCATTCCTGCAGAACTGCGTCCGCAGGTCTTACTACGCTTTGCGGATCAGGATTCACTTCTGGTTGCAGGGCTTCTGGACCACGGCAACCTGCTCGCTCAGCATGCAGCTGTGGTAGCGGCGCATCTCGGCAAAGGATCGGTGCTGCTCTTTGCGAATAACCCTCTTTATCGCGGCGAGACGATCGGCAGCTATCCGTTGGTCTTCAACGCAATTCTGAACTTCGATCGCCTCGGACGAAGCAACGACACTGCCCAACCCAACAAACCCGGAGAGTAAGCTCCCAAAAAATAAACGGCCCGGACGCATCCTTTTCGTCCGGGCCGTTTGTTTGAAAGTTATCCGTGCAACGCAACGAAGCAATCCGTTACACAAGCTTCATAGCATTCGGATCCCAGTGAACCACCGCGCCGCGTTCCATGCTCACATTGGCGAGCAGTGCGGCTCCTGCGGCGCGATAGCCGAACACCGCATCTTCCACGACAGGTTGCCGCGTGCGAACCGCATGGAAGAAGTTCTTGAAGTGATCGTAGCTGTCGCTGTATCCGTGCGGCGCAACATATTTTTCATAGCCGATGGGCGGCTGGCCTTCAAAGTGAGAGACCGGATACTTTTCCCGGTACTCTGCGAGAATGCGCTTCTGCATCGCTTCGGTGAAGGTGTCGATCGTGTAGCCCGGCTCTTTTTCACGAGGCACGCGGCTTACGCTGACAGCATTGCCGCCAATTTCCATCGTGCCTTCCGAGCCGGTGAAGATCAGTCCTTCGCTTTCTTCTCCACCATCGACAAAATTCACCCGGAGGCTCAGGTTGAAGCCCTCCTTGTAGTCGAAGAGACCGAGCATCACGTCGGGCACATCGCGCCCGTCTTTCCAGAAGCGCAGGCCACCGGTTGCCATGGCGCGTGTGGGACCATGCGAGCCGGTGATGAAATGCGTTCCGCTGAAGAGGTGAACGAAAAGATCCCCTGCCACGCCGCTTCCATATGCCTTCCACTTGCGCCATTGAAAGAAGTGTTCCGCATTGAAGGGAATCTTGGGCGCAGTACCCAGAAAGCGAGGCCAATCGCACGTTTCCGTCGAAGCATCCAGCGGAACGGTATAGTCCCATGCTCCCATCGCCGAATTGCGATCCCAGCGTGCGGTCACCATGTTGAGTTCGCCGATTGCGCCTGCAGCCAGCAATTCCTTCGCCTTGGCGTAAATCACGGAGCTGACGCGCTGGCTTCCGATCTGGATGATGCGTTGCGTGGTGCGCGCAGTCTCGATCATCTCCGGCCCGTCGGCGTAGAGATGGATCATCGGCTTCTCGCAATACACATCTTTGCCCGCCTTCATGGCGTCGACGGATGCCTGCTTGTGCCAATGATCGGGCGTGCCGATAATAACCGCGTCAATGTCCTTGCGCGCCAGAATCTCGCCATAGTCGCGCGTGGTAAAGATGTCCTGTCCCCAAAGCTCTTTACTGTGCTCAAGCCGGCCGTCATAACAATCCGCCACGGCCACAAGTTTCACGCCCGGAACCTGTATCGCGGCCTTCGTGTCTCCCATGCCCTGGCCGCCCGCGCCAATCAATGCGATCTGAATCTGATCGTTTGCCGCAACTGGCTTCGCGGCTTCACTCTGCATCGCAGCCAGCATATGTGTTCTTGCTCCAAGTAACGTCTGTCCTGTTGCCGCTCCCGCCACTTTCAGAAAACTTCTACGATTCAATTCGTGCACAGTTGCCCTCGCACTGGAAGTTGTTTGTCGTCTGTAACCATACATGGATTGAATGCTTTTATGCAGGCCGCCCGAGGAAGAAAATAAATTTCACTCACGAGAATAGTTTTTCACATACAATTCCACCGTCCGTGATTTCACCTTGAGGGAAAGCATTGAATCTTATTCATCGCACGATTGCCACCGCCGTCCTCGTTGCAGCCGGTTCCATGAGTTACGCGCAACTGGAGGGAAGCAAGCCAGATGCGCAGCCTGCCCAGCATCCGGTTCCAGCTATTCAAGATACTGAGACCCCAGCCCAGCGCGATGCCCGCATGCAGTGGTGGCGCGAAGCCCGCTTCGGCATGTTCATTCACTGGGGACTGTACTCCATTCCGGCGGGTACATGGAACGGCAAGCAGATTCCCGGCATTGGCGAATGGATCATGAACAACGCATCCATTCCCGTCGCTGACTATAAAGCCCTCGCGCCGAAATTCAATCCCACCGGCTTCAGCGCACATGACATCGTTGCCCTGGCCAAGTCGGCGGGCATGAAGTACATCGTCATCACCGCCAAGCATCACGATGGCTTTGCCATCTGCGATTCGAAGGCGACCTCCTTCAACATCGTCGCCGCGATG
>JAATFH010000295.1 GCA_015655315.1 Terriglobales bacterium | reverse complement strand
GTTCTCGGGTGAACTTTGAGGATGGCCGCCGCCTGATGACTATCGAGCAATGGCTCGCGGTCTATTCGGGGACGGCCATCGGGTGTTCCTGCACTCGCCGGTGGCTTTCTCTCGTCGGACATGGTGACTCCCTTCGCACGAGAACCCTGCTCTCTCACAAGCGAGGTTCGCGCTTCGAGTTCCATTAGTCCAATGAAATTTGGGGTGAACGTCATTCCGATTCGGAATGACGAAGCAGTATTCCTACGTCTCAGTTGGTGCCAGTCACTGCTGTTCAGGATTACAATTACCTGCATTCGCCGTTCGATTATGTCGGCGTTGCAATGCTTGCTTTCCTTCCCAGAATCCCCATCTTGGAGGATAGTCTTGGTCTTACCAGAGATTCGCTTGCTTCAGGCCGCAATTGCCGTAGCGGAAGAGCTCCACTTTTCACGCGCCGCAGACAGGCTAAACATGAGCCAATCGACGCTCAGTAAGCAGATTTTTAAGCTTGAACATGAGATAGGTTTTCGACTCTTTGATCACAACCATCAGGCGGCAGAACTCACAGACGCCGGGCGCGTGTTTATAGCTGAGGCACGTGAGGTCGTTGCTCACGCGGAACGAGCGGTATTGTCAGCCAGAGCGATCGTCGATGGGCCTGTCGAAGTCCTCAATATCGGCAAATCCTCGTATACAGACCCTCTTTTTGTTTCCACTCTTTTGACTATTCATCTTCCGCTCTTCCCAGACATGAAAATCAAGTTGTGGAGCAATTTTTCAAATGAGTCAGCGCAACGAGTCATTGCGGGTAATCTCGACCTTGCACTGATAACAGGCGTGCCTCACAAGCCGAAGCTCAGCACCATGAACATTGCAAACAATCCTTACTACATCGTTATGTCAATGGATGACGACCTGGCCGCGCATCGGGGAGTTCGACTTGAACAGATGAAAAGTCGAAACTGGATACTCCTCGGACAACACGCAAACGCTTACCTGTATGACCTGATACAGTCCGTCGCCTCAGGCAGCGGAGTGCATCCCTCGGACATTTACCACTTCACAAGTCCAGAAGAAGCATCTGAGTTGGTTCGTGAACATAGGGGATTGGCATTCCTTCCGCGGGCCGCAGCATGGAGGGTCTCTCGCGACGGCCTTACCATGCGTCCTCTTATGGAAGACCAGCTTCGTCTCGTCACGAGTCTTGCCGTGCGTGTGGATAGCAAGTCTCGGCTCGTGAATGAGTTTGTCAAAGCCGCAGGCAAAAAGCTTGGCGGCATGAGTCAGAGAACTCAGGGCAGATTGACACTTACAGGGTGAATTATTGATCTGCCCATGGGTCAGTTTGGGAGTCTTCTATTTCGCGGATTTCAATATTCAGTGGTCCTTCAATACCGCACTTCGGGCAGGGGTAAATTCCCGTGGTGTGGGCTCGCCCTTCAAGCTCTTCTCTACGAAAAGCGCTCCCGCAGTGAACGCATACATGAAAGTGCAAGAGCCTAGTATCTGATCCGCCAGCATCATTCATCATCAAAAGATGAGCCTCGGTTTTAATCTTCAGACGATTAGTGTTCTTGAGGAAACATCCGACTAGCGCCCGATCTGCAAGCAGGCGACTGTCGCGAGATTGCTTCATCCCAAATCATATTTTTGGATCTGAAGTACCCCATTGGAACTGCCCGAAGATAGGTCGCTGTGGTACGGCGCCGGGCCGCCCCACAGCAACAGCTCGGATGACAATAGTCAATTCTTCTCATCCACAACGATCCGAGCTGCTGTCCCTGTTCCGGTCGTCGAAAAAGCGACATTGCCTTCGTTATCTGTGACAGTAAGAAGAGTGAGGGCTATCTCCAAGTGAGCTCCATCGGAACTCACTGTGGCGGTTCCGTTTGTTTGGGCTACACCGTAGGAAGACCCATCGGTATGGAAAATCTCCTTCTTATACGTGAACGCGAATGCTCTCTCACCCGTCTGCTTCCACGCCCCATGGCCGTTACTCAAGACCACAGTTCTGATCGAACCTCCAAACGGCGTGGGGATGGGAGTATCCGTTTCTATGAGGATGCCATCGCCGGTGAAGCTCAGCAGGATTGGTGTGTTACCGCCAAAAACTGCTATCTGATAGGTGGTAAGCCAAGAGCCGGTGAGATGACCTGAATCTCTAGCAGTTGGCCACGACGCCTGAGCATGCGCATCACTTGCACCGATGGAGCCGAAAATGGCGAAGGCAATAAGGAAGTGTGTTGCGAATTTGCAGAAATGGGAACGCTTAGCTATGAACATATCGATACCTTTCGAGTGTTGGATTGGGCTCTACTACTTCTGTCGATTCCGGTGACCCCCGGTGCGCAGATGTCATCAAAAGTAGGGTTGGTCTTCTCAGCCGGAATCATGAAAGCAATCTCGGATTTGATCGGCAGCCTGGGACAGCCATGACTACTCTTCGAACTGCTAGGCTCCGCGCTCCATGGCTTTTACCGCGTCGTCTGTTGTTAAAACAGCATGGGCGAGAAACCCATAGTTGATCAGCGCGGCCGTATAGCCGTACCCAAGCTGGGGATGCTTTGGAGCAGCAGTCGCGTCTTTTACGACCGCCACTTCGAAGCCCTGCTCCAGCAATTCACGCAGATGAGATTCAACGCAAATGTTCGCCAGCATTCCGCCGAGGATTACTTTGCTGATCCTTCGCTTGCGCAGCAGTAGAACGAGATCATTCGTTTCCGGACCCCATACCCGATGCGGAGAAGCAACGATGGTTTTGCCGTCCTCGATATAGGGCTTGTAGCGTTCCAGCCAGTCTGCGCCAGAGCCTTTGAGTCCATTGATATCCAGACGGCCTTTCCGCGCGAAGAAACCTTCGGTAGCCTCTGCTCTCTCCAGGGGGCCGTTGAACTTCCAGCCTTGATCCTCGGGAAAGAAATAATGTGGGGATATGAACACTTCGTAGCCGTGCATCTTTGAAGCCTTGAAGAGTCTCTCGATGTTCTCGACGGTATTGTTCTCCTTAATGCTTTCGTGCAGTAGCGGCCACCCCCGACCCTTTTCGCTGAGTACGTCATTTTGCGGATCGATGATGACTAGCGCCGTGTCACTTCTTGGTAGAGTGAGCGCGCGATCTGCTCCGTCAGGGGCGCCCTCAGCGCCCTGCGCGGCAAGATTCGAGGTAAAAAGGGTTGCGGCGGCAGAGGCGCTCGCTACGGAAAGAAAGCGTCGGCGTGAAGCGTTCTGCATGTCATTGATTCCCATCTTTTGCTCCTTTATTTCTCGTCCGGATTCGGACATCTATGGCAAGAGGTCAGCTACCGCAAAGTCTGTTGAGACGGGCTGAGACGAGTTGACCACCTGGATGGACCTCTTATGATTCGGAGATCTTTACGAAGCCTTGCTGCACAAGCTGGATGAGCCGCGACATCGCATCCGTGTTGATCTTGATGCCGGGGATGGTATCTGCATTAACCCATCCGTACGCTTTCGCTGTAGCCCCGCAGAGTTCAACCCGCACACCGCGGTCCATGAGGTCGGTCACGAGTTTCCTATAAGGGTTACCGGTGCAGACGTTCCGTTCTTTGTTATAGGCATCGTCATCAAGTGTTACGTGCCCGGCGTTTGT
>JAATFH010000442.1 GCA_015655315.1 Terriglobales bacterium | reverse complement strand
CCGGTTTCGTCAAAGTAACCCGCGACGAAACAGACCGCAAGCGAGCCGAAGAGTCTCTGTTGCTCGAACTGAGCAATGCGCTTCTTACCAGCTTCGATATTCGTAAGCTTCTATCGGCGATTTCAGCCAGCATCGCCACGATGGTGCCGCATGATTGCGCCACACTGTCGCTCTATGATCAGCCAACCCAATCATTCCGGGTCTCCTTCCTCGAAGGAGAGAAGGCCGGTAGCTTCAGGTTTCCGGAAACAATTATTTCCGCGAACAACTCCGCCGCGGGAGAGGCGTTTCGCACACGGGAGCCGGTGTTGATTGACCGGATCGATGCCACGCCTTTTGCCGCCGAAGCGATGCAACACCTGCTCGCGATGAGGATGCGCTCCGGCTGTTGGGTCCCGCTGATCAATCGGGAACGAGTCCTCGGTGCTCTGATGGTTGCGAGCGTCAGCGAGGCAGCGTTCACGCAGCGGGAGGCCTCTCTGTTGTCGCAGATCGCCGGCCAGATTGCGACAGCGGTAGACAACGCCCTTGCGTTTCGCCAGATCGCCGAACTCAGCGACAAGTTGAAACAGGAAAAGCAATACCTCGAAGAAGAGTTGAATCTTGAACATCGCTTCGAGGACATTGTCGGGGAGAGCGCGGGGCTGAAAGAGGTCCTGAAGCAGATCGAAACGGTCGCCCCAACCAATGCTACGGTCCTGATTCAGGGAGAGACGGGCACGGGCAAGGAACTGCTGGCGCGCGCCATCCACCGCTTGAGTCCGCGGCACGAGCGCACTTTTATTAAACTGAACTGCGCGGCTATCCCCGCCGGCCTGCTTGAGAGCGAACTCTTCGGACACGAGAAGGGCGCATTTACCGGGGCGATTTCGCAGAAAATGGGACGGCTGGAACTCGCCCATGAAGGAACGCTCTTTCTGGATGAGGTCGGCGAGCTTCCCCTCGATCTTCAACCGAAGCTGCTGCGTGCTCTGCAGGAGAAGGAAATCGAACGGCTCGGCGGGACGCGGACGATTCCCGTCAATGTGCGTCTGGTTGCTGCAACCAATCGGGACTTGGCGAAGCTGGTCGCGGAGAAACAATTCAGGAGTGATCTGTACTATCGGCTCAGGGTTTTTCCTGTCCAGGCGCCACCTTTACGTGAGCGGCGCAGCGACATTCCCATCCTTGTCCGCCACTTCGTCGCCAAGCACGCCCGCAGCCTGGGGAAATCGATCGAAAGCATTCCCTCCGAGACCATGAACGCCCTTACGCAGTGGAAGTGGCCGGGAAATATTCGGGAACTCGAAAACTTCATCGAACGAGCGACCATTCTTTCCCGCGGATCCGTTCTGCACGCTCCTCTGGCTGAACTTGAGATGTTCGAAGAGGACGACTCACAGGCAGACCCAACCCTTGAGACTGCGGAGCGCGAACACATCCTGCGTGTGCTCCGTGAAGCCAAAGGCATGATCGGCGGCCCCAACGGTGCGGCTGAAAGGCTGGGTTTGAAGAGGACCACTCTGAATTCCAAGCTGAAAAAGCTCGGCATCGCGCGTTCAGACTATATTTAGTCTTCGCGGCGAAATATAGTCTCCGTTTCCGCGTCACTTCGTCGTCACCATCTGCTTCCGCTCGCCTCGCTGGAGGCATTTAAATCCATGTTTACAACAAGATAAGGTTCACGCTCGCGCGCCTCTTGCGATTGGCTCGCCGCATGCTTTTAACAAAAGCATGTTGAAGATAACTGTTCTGGACCGACCGGAAGCCGTCTCCATAAAGCTGGAAGGCAGGCTCGGCGGCCCATGGGCAACCGAACTCGCCCGAACGTGGAACTCGCTGTTTCCCTCCCTCAACTCCCGGAAGTGTTCTCTCGATCTGTGCGACGTGACGTGGGTCGACACCGACGGCAGACATCTGCTGCGTGAGATCTATGAACAGAGCGGAGCGGCCTTCGTGTTCAACACCCCAATGTCAAAACACTTTGCTGCGGAAGCAATGCGCAGTGGCGAACAAGAAAATGAGGACTGATATGCAAATGGAGCAAGGTGCAGTGCTTGGTAGTACTCCTGTAGCCCGCCGTGCGGGGGAGTTTTTCCGCCAACTGTCCGCTGAAGCATTGAAAAGTTTTGAGATGCTGGAGCATTCCTCCAACTATCCGGCCAACGCTGTCCTGTTTCTTGAAAAAGCTATGCCGCGGGGGGTTTATGTTCTGTGCGAGGGCCGCGTCAAGCTGTCGATCAGTTCGAGCGATGGCAAGAAGCTGATCGTCCGCGTAGCGGAGCCGGGTGATCTGCTGGGTATGATGGCCGCTATTTCCGGTGCGCCCTATGAGATGACCGCCGAGACGCTCCACAATTGCAGGATCGCCTTCATTCGCCGCGATGACTTCCTGCGCTTTCTCTTCGAGCATCCGGAGGCATATCTGAGCATGGCTCGCGAACTCAGCGCGAACTATCAGAAGGCCTGCGAGAAATTGCGCGCTGTTGTGCTCACCTCCTCCGTTCCTGAGCGGCTCGCCAAACTTCTGCTCGAATGGGGCGATGAAGGACAGGAAACGGAACGCGGAATTCGCGTGAAGGTCTCGATGACTCACGAGGAGATCGGCGAATTCATCGGTACGTCGAGGGAATCGATCACGCGCACGCTGAGTGATTTCAAACATCGAAAAATGGTGATGCTGCAGGGGTCCACGCTGATGATTTCCAACCGCATGGCGCTCGAGAGCTTTGCTCGCATCTGAAGGCTGGATGTGACCGCCATCACTCTTGCCTGTGTCCTGCCGCACAGCAACAAAAGCACAAATACGAGAAACTCGTCACAACGAGGGGAGATATCCGATGAAAACACTGGTAGAGAACCAATTCAGAAAATCTATTCTGGCGGCGCCTGACAGGATTCTGGTTGCCACCGACCTCACGGATGTGGACTATCTGATCCCCCACGCCATCGCTCAGGCAAAGGCAGGCGGTGCGCGGGTAACTCTGATCCATGCTCTTTCACCATCGGACGTAGTACCGATGGATGGATCTACGATCCCATACGTGGATAAGACCAAGATTGCCCGGGACGCTCGCGTTGCACTGCTTGCCGCCGCTCGGCGTCTTGAAGCAGAAGGGATTCTGTGCAAGACAGCAGTGCGGGACGGCATTCCCGACGAGGTAATTCCTGAGGAACTCAGACAGTCCGGTGCTACCAGACTTATTCTGGGCACACATGGCCGGGGCAAACTGGGCCAGCTCACTATGGGTTCAGTCGCGCGGGAACTCATCAAGAACGTGAATGTACCTGTTTTTATAGTTGGCCCGCACGCTCGCGCCGGCTTCCCACATTTCACACCCAGAAAGATTCTGCATCCAGTCTCTCTTATGGGCGCCTACCGGGACAGCCTCGGTCTCGCACTTGAGATCGCACAGACATACCGGACTGAGCTGACACTTCTGCACGTACTTGATCGCGATCAGGACGAAACCATGAATCCTGAACGGACGGTCGAATGGGCAAGAAACGCGTTGCGAGCACTGATTCCGGATACAACAAGGCTGGCTCCTCCAGTACACGTCGAGGTGACTTCCGGCAGGATCTCCGAAGAAATTCTGAAGGCCGCCGAGCGCTGCGAAGCCGACTGGATCGTACTTGGTGCGGACGGAGGAGCCCTGAGCTGGCCCTTCAGCGAAAGCGCAGCCTATAAAGTAACGACCGCGGCGAAGTGTCCGGTACTCACTCTCCGCCATGAGCCGGTTTTGACAGAGGAGGCGGTGGATCTGGAAAAGGTACATTTCACTTTTCCTGTGTGACCTGAAGTACCAGAAGGCGGGTGGCTCTTCTTTCGAGGACGTCTCGCGTTCCCATCTACCCCAACCGGCAGTGAGAATCCGCAGTCGTCCTTGAACGCCTCTTCATCATGGGGAAGGACTCTGCAACAACTCAATCTGTGTCTACAACCCCAGCGACGAGGTCTTTCATGAATGTGTCTTCTCCGACGCACCCGCAAACGCAAACAGGTTCAGCGCAGCAATTGCTGACCGCCAGAGAAATCGAGCAGATCAACGCCTATTGGCGAGCCTGCAATTACCTCTCGGCGGGTATGATCTACCTGCGCGATAATCCGTTGCTGCGTGAACCTCTGCGGCCCGAGCACATTAAGCAGCGCCTTCTGGGGCACTGGGGATCCGATCCCGGACAAAGCCTCGTCTGGGTCCACCTGAACCGGCTCATCAGAAAATTCGACCTGAACATGATTTACATTTCCGGTCCTGGGCATGGTGCTCCCGCCACCCTTTCGAATGCCTATCTGGAAGGAACCTACTCCGAGGTCTATCCCGACAAGAGCCAGGATGAGGCAGGGATGCGGAAGTTCTTCCGCCAGTTTTCTTTTCCCGGAGGCATCGGCAGCCATTGCACACCTGAAACCCCGGGCTCGATTCATGAAGGCGGGGAACTCGGCTATAGCCTCTCGCATGCGTTTGGCGCTGCCTTCGACAATCCGGACCTCATCGTGACTGTGGTCGTTGGAGATGGCGAAGCGGAGACAGGACCTCTGGCTACGTCCTGGCATTCGAATAAGTTCCTCAACCCTGTTCGCGACGGAGCAGTGCTTCCCATCCTTCACTTGAACGGATACAAGATCGCGAATCCCACCATCCTCGCCCGGATCTCTCCGGAAGAACTCCGCTCCCTTTTCGAGGGCTACGGCTATACGCCGTATGTTGTCGAAGGTAACGATCCCCACGAGATGCACCAGAAGATGGCCGCTACGCTCGAGCATTGCATTGAGGAGATACGCCGCATTCAGAATGAGGCCCGCAGCAGCGGTAAAGCTGAACGTCCGCGCTGGCCCATGATTATTCTGCGCTCGCCGAAGGGGTGGACTGGCCCCAAGGAGGTCGATGGACACAAAGTAGAAGGCTTCTGGCGCGCTCATCAAGTGCCCATTACGGACGTCATCGAAAATCCCGCTCATTTGAAACTGCTCGAAGAATGGCTGCGCAGCTACAGGCCGGAGGAACTCTTCGATGAACAGGGTGCGCCGGTAGCGGAACTCAAGGCGCTGGCTCCCGAAGGTGCGCGGCGGATCAGCGCGAATCCACATGCCAACGGCGGCCTGCTGCGCAAGGCCCTGGACCTGCCGGAGTTCTGCGATTATGCCGTCGAGGTAAAAAATCCGGGCACGTCCGAGGCTCTGCCTACCGATATTCTCGCGCAGTTTTTGCGGGACGTGATGCGACGCAATATGACGAGCTTTCGCGTCTTCGGGCCGGACGAAACCGCGTCGAACAAGCTGCAGACAATCTATGAGGCCAGCAAGAAGACCTGGCTCGCGGCTTATAAACCAGAGGACGCCGATGGGGGAGAACTTGCACCTGACGGCCGCGTGATGGAGATGTTGAGCGAGCACACACTCGAAGGCTGGCTCGAGGGCTATCTGCTGACCGGGCGCCATGGCTTCTTCTCAAGCTACGAAGCCTTCGTCCATGTTATCGACTCCATGTTCAATCAGCACGCGAAATGGCTGGAGGCAAGCAAGAAAGAACTCTCCTGGCGAGCCCCTGTTTCATCCCTCAACCTGCTGATTACTTCTCTGGTTTGGCGGCAGGATCATAATGGCTTCACTCATCAGGATCCCGGGTTCCTCGATGTTGTCACCAACAAGAGTGCCGAGGTCTGCCGCATCTATCTTCCGCCCGATGCAAACTGCCTGCTTAGCGCGGCGGACCACTGCCTGCGCAGTACGAACTACATCAATGTCATAGTGGCCGACAAACAGTCTCATCTCCAGTATCTGGATATGGATGCCGCAATCAAGCATTGCACCAAAGGCATCGGCATCTGGGACTGGGCCAGCACCGATGCCGGGCAGGAGCCGGATGTGGTCATGGCCTGTGCGGGCGACATCGCCACCCAGGAATCCCTGGCTGCGGTCGCCATTCTCCGTGAGCGATTCCCGGATCTCAAAATTCGCTTCGTCAACGTGGTGGATCTCTATCGCCTGCAGCCGGACACGGAACACCCTCATGGACTTTCCGCCCGGGACTTCGACTCGCTCTTCACGAAGGACAAGCCCATCATCTTCAACTTCCACGCCTATGCGTCGCTCATCCACAAGCTGGCTTACCGCCGTACCAACCATGGCAGTCTTCATGTGCGCGGCTATAAGGAAAAGGGCAATATCAACACTCCGCTGGAACTGGCTATCGAAAATCAGGTCGACCGCTTCAATCTGGCCATCGATGTCATCGATCGGGTGCCCCGCCTGCAGGTGACCGGTGCTCATGTCAAAGAGTGGCTCAAGGGACAGATCATCGAGAGCATCGCCTATGCTCATTCGAATGGCATCGACAAGCCGGAGATCCGAAACTGGAAGTGGCCTCTGTGAAGCGAAAACTAACCGCACGAGAACAGCTGCGCCCGTGATTCAATGAGCAAGTTGCTTAAGCTGCGCGGGCTTCAGGATCGTGATCATGGAATCGTCCCTTGAGATGATTCCATCCCGTTCGAACTGGTTCAGAAGACGTGTGACCGTTTCCCGGGAGGCTACTGCCAGGCTGGCGAGCTCGGCGTGGGTCAGGACCATAGGGAAGCACGGCGCCAGCTTTGTGGACCCTTCGGAACTCGCGAAGTCGACGAGAATATGTGCGACGCGGGCGGCAGCAGAGTGCGACAGTCCCAGCCGCCGGGTGCCGGAGACCAGTTCCCGGTGCTCTTTCGCCAGCATCCTCGCTGCCGTATAGGCTGCTTCGGCATGGGTTTTCAGGAAATGCAGGAACCCATGTTGTCCCACGCGCTGGAAGTGGCAGGGGATAAGCGTCTGCGCCGTGACGTCATAGGGCAGATCATTCAACATTGCGCTCAATCCCAATACATCTCCCAATTTTGCGATCTTCAGGATCACCTTGTGACCGTCGGAAGCGGTGGTGAAGAGTTTCACCATCCCGGCGCAGATCACATAGATGTCCTCCGCAGGGCCACCCTCTTTGAACACGATGGAGCCGCTGGAATGTACGGTCTGCTGGGCGATACTATTGAAATGTTCCCCAGCTCCACTCGGAAGGTTGAGAAAGTCCAGCAGTGGAGGTTGTTTGACGCAGAAAGCCTCCCTCTCAACTGACTTACCTGAAAGAGACATAGGCATTTCCTCGTACTGCCCCCTAGTGGCGATAATTTCAAAACTTATCCCAGATGTGGCCAGAGCAGCATCGGTGCCTCGGAACCCGGTCTTCCTGCCCTCCCGGCCGCCTTCGGTCTTCATCCCGCCCATAGATGTGCCACGTTCTCGCGTTCGACTTCAGCACCTGCCGTGGGTAAGGGGCGCCTTAGTGTAAGCACCGGGCATGTTGCCTGGGCAATGATTTCGTAGGCGGTGTTGTCATCGTTGAGTGGCCAGAAGGAAGTGTCACTGCCGGTTCCCAGTACGAGCAGGTCCGCATGCATCGTTCCGGCAACGTTGAGGATCTGCTCTACTACCGTGCCTACTTCAACCTGTATCGTGGACGTGATCCAGAGTGAAGCTTCCTCAGGAATCAGCCTTTCGAGGTCCGCCCGCGTCCATTGTTCCACTCGATCCGATTCGTACTCGCGGTGGACGTCGCGGACGAGAACATGCAGCAGAGTAATCTCAGCCCGGTAATACTGAGCGATTTCAAGTGCGGTCCTGGCACTCTGTTCGTCGCCCTCTCCAAGAGAAGTAGGATGGAGAATTTTTTTCGGTTCGCCATAGGAGATGGAAGTCACGTGGGGGCCGATCGTGCATACGGGAATATCGACCTTGTGTAGAATCCGATTCGCTACGGAACCGAGGACGAGTCTCTTCAGATGACGCCTTCCATGGGTACCCAGGATCAGGCGATTCGCTCCGGTTGTTTTCACCAGCTCCGGAATGATCTCTGTCGGCGCGCCGCGTCGTACGACGACCTCGCATGCAACCCCATCTTTTCTTATCTTGATGGCGATATCGTCAAGAGTGCGATTTGCTTCTCTCTCTATTTCCCACGCGTCGGCGGAAGAAACAGCACGGGCATCCAGGGATATCATCTCGGCGGGCGGCACGACATGGCCCAGAATGAGGCTAGCGCCACTGACGCGAGCCTGGGCAATTGCATGCGGCAGTAAATAACCGATGTCGGAGTCAAGATCCGTTGCCAGCAGGATCACATCGGGTACGGCGAACGTTCGGTATGGGTTTGCTTTGGTGACTGAGTTAGCCATATAGGCCTCCATCAGCGGTCAGTGTCGCGCTGCTCCACAAAAAAAGATGTGTTCACGCGCACTGTAGAGAGTGATTTGAATCACATCCACACCCACTCCTTTTTAGCTGATGAGTTTCCCGCGTTCACTATGAACAAGGCGGATGCCGAGAAGTCAGACAGTGGTATGCGTATTTTTTTCCTGGACGGTAGTTGCTCTCTCTCCGCTCTCTTGCAATTCTTCCACTGCCGGGTCTTTGAGCAACTCTTCCTCGGAGATGAACTTGTACCCACTGAAGATACTGTCCATCAAGCCATTCTCTTCTTCGATCGAGACGAGGATCGCCGTATAAATATGGTGGATGAAGAACATCCAAAATCCGAACATGATCAGGAAATGGATTTCACGAATCCATTGAATATCGATCAGGTGCGGAATCCAGCCCACAAAGAAATTGAGTGTTTTACTTCCGAGGACTTGAGAGTACAGCGCAAAGCCGGTGAGTATCTCGACGATGGCCATAGCGTAGACCACTGCATACGCAGCGCAAGCCATCGGATTATGGCCAATGTACCGCACCGGCGACCAGGCCATGAAGCCGTAATACTTGCCGACTGCGATTAGATTCCCGAAACGCTTTTTGGTGGTTGGGATGTACTGATTCCAGCGGGACCATCGGTTGGCGAAGAGGAACCAATACATTCGGATAAGAATTGCTCCGAGAAACGCGAAGCCGGAGACGAGATGCACAAAGCGCATCGTGCCCATCACATATGCGGTTCTGCCTCGCGCGGCGACATACGGAGCGTGCATGTAATAACCCGTAATTGAGAGCGAGATGATGGTGATGACCATCACCCAATGACTGAAGCGAATCGGCCATTCCCACACATAGACTCTTACATGGCCGGGTGCCGGTTGCTTCCAGGCGGCATCGGGTTCGGCGTTCCGTTGCGTTTTCTTCATTGACCGTCTCCATTGATCCAGCGCTTTATCTGAAGAGAGGGCTGTTTACAGGCAGGAAACGCCTGATCAGCTCTATGCTTCCGGGTGTTCGCTGGAGCCTGAAGATTTGTTTTCTTCGACAGGCATATGTTTCGCCCTGATCTTGTCCCGCACAATGTTGCCTGCCACCTGAGCGACCATTGCTGCACCAACGGCTGCGGTAGCTACCCAGCCAATCTCCTCTGCCTTAACGTCCACTCCAAATCCCGGCACCTTCGGCAATCGGTCATAAAACGGCGATTTCGTATCCCAGAAACGGGGCGAGGCGCAGGCGATGCAGCCATGTCCAGCCTTTACCGGCCAACTGGTTCCTTCATTCCAGCGCACAGTCGGGCAGTTATAGGTGGCTTCCGGTCCCTTGCAGCCAACCTTGTAAAGGCACCAGCCCTTGCGGTGTCCTTCATCGCCCCACTCTTCAACGTATCGGCCCGCGTCATAGTGGGCGCGGCGTTCGCACTGATCATGGATGATATTGCCGTACGCGAACAGTGGACGGTTATAGTGATCGAGCGCCGGTAACTCATGGAAGGTCAGATAGTGAACAAGAACTGCGGCGGTGTTGGCAGGATTGTGCGGACAGCCTCCCAGGTTCACCAGGTTTTTGATTCCAGGAACTGCTTCCTGTAAACCAACCGCTCCGGTGGGATTCGGATTCGACCGGACCAAACCGCCATCCCACGCGCAGGCACCCACTGCAATATTGATCGCAGCATTGGAGCAGACACGCCTCGCGATGTCCAACGCCGACTTGCCACCAATCGTGCAATACACTCCGTCGTCTGCGGTCGGGATGGCGCCTTCGATCACGGCGATGTATTCGCCCTTATGCTCGCGAAGAACCCGTTCGAGTGTATCTTCCGCTCGTTTGCCCGCACCGGCCATGATCAGTTCGTGATACTCCCAGGAAAGAAGCTCCAGCACGAAATCTCCAACCGAAGGATGGCCGGACCGCAGCATGGATTCCGAGTTGCCAGCGCAGTCCTGGAACTCCAGCCAGACTAGAACCGGCCGAGTCGTTTGATCCAGAGCCTTCACTACAGCGCCCAGATATCGGGGAGGCAAAGCCAACGTTGCCACCATGGTGCTGCAGAACTTTACGAACTGCCGCCGGGAAATGCCGCGAGCCTCAAGCGCCGAGCGCAGTTCAAACTCAGGTAATGCTTTCATCCTCGGTCCTCCGAATCCTGCCAAAACTGCTCTGTATGGTTCATGAAAGAGCGCTCGATGCGTCAGAGAGATTTTCCGAATATGTAACGAACATAGGCACTTATAAGCTCTTGAACAGCAGGATCACCTTAGAAAGGGAAGGAGTGATGAGAAAACCGAAAATGATGCTGCGGTTGTTCTTTCTACACATGACTCCGAACCACCTTTCGAACAAGGCGAATTATGTTTCTCATCCGATGGTCTCTATCTGGCAGCCATTATTGCTTCTCCGTAAGTTTTAACGCTGTGATACGCGTCACAGCGTTAAAACATTTTTCGTTGCTATAGATAGATGTGTCCTAAATGCAATGCAGGAGAGCCGATGGCGCAACGGGCGTGGAGGGAATGGACCGCAGATCGTCAATGTCTTCCGGAAATGAGTGGAAGCTTGACCAGTCATTTACCCAATCCCGAGCCGCGACCGGCAATTTTCCACGATCCAAGGCTTAAGTTTGTGGAGTGGCGAGATCTGGTGCCCGTCCGTCGCCTGGAAGTTTTTGCGGAACCGCTTTTACCTGCGGCGTGGCTTGCGGCGTCTCTCCTGACGGCTGGGTTTGGCTATTATGTCGTTGCGTTAGGGTTCTCGTTTTTTTTCTTTCTTACGGGCCTTCGGCTCGTTCATAACGCTTTTCACACCGCGCTTGGATTGTCGCGCAGGACGACGAATATCGTGCTGTGGATCATGAGCTTCGTGATGCTGGGGTCGATGCACGCGGTTCAGTTCAACCACCTTCGCCACCACAAACTGAACTTGGGCGAGGGGGACGTGGAAGGCCGCAGCGCAGAGATGCCGGCATGGCAGGCACTGTTGTTCGGCCCTTTTTTCCCTGTTCTCCTGCATATCACAGCATTCCGGTATGGCAACCGAAAGCTGCGGATGACAGTGTTGGGTGAACTTTTGTTGAGCCTGGCTTGGATTGCTGTGGTGTTCGGGGTATTGCACAGCAGGGTCTTGCAGTATCACGTGAGTGCCATGCTGGCCGGTCAATGCATGACGGCCTTCTTCGCGGTATGGACTGTGCACCATCATTGCGACCGGACGCATCATCTTGCACGAACGCTGCATCACCGCATCAAGAACCGGATCACGTTCAATATGTTTCTGCATATTGAACATCATCTTTTCCCGCGCGTGCCGACGTGCCACCTGCCGGAACTCTCGCGTCGGATCGACCGCGTGGCGCCCGACCTGAGAAGCAAGGTTGTCTTCTGATGGAACGAGCCAGCCTCATGTGTTGCTCATTTTACGGAGTTTCAAGTATGCATCTGCCTTTCTCGATTTTGTTGGTGGCTCGGCTTCTGTTCGCCAGCTATTTCATCGCGATGGGGATGAGCCACCTGCTCAACTTCCGCGAACACTCGGCATTGCTGAAGCGAAAGGGCGTGCCGTTACCCAGGGCAGCTACAGTCCTGACTGTTGTGATGATGGTGACCGGCGGACTCTTCGTGATCTTTGACTGGCACAGTTGGATTGGTTCAGCTTTGCTCTTCGGCATTATCTTTCCGGCCCCATTCTTTCTCCACCGGTTCTGGAGAGAGACCGACTCTTATCTGCGCCTCAGCGAGTTTGCGCACATGTTGAAGGATCTGTCGCTCGCCGGAGCCGCCATCCTGTTGTTGTCCTGGTTGTAGGACAGATGAATCTGCGGAGGAAATAAATATGGCACGTATTGTGATCGATCCTGTTACTCGAATTGAAGGGCACCTTCGCATCGAAGTCGAGGTAGACGGTCATACCGTGAGCGACGCCTGGAGTTCGGGAACAATGTTCCGCGGAATCGAACTGATTTTGCGCGGGCGCGATCCTCGCGAGGCCTGGATCTGGGCGCAACGCATCTGCGGTGTCTGCACGACGGTGCATGCTTTGGCTTCAGTGCGGGCGGTCGAAGACGCGCTTGGAATCGAAGTGCCGGAGAACGCGAGACTCGTTCGCAATATCATTGCCGGCACGCAGAATGTTCACGACCATATCATCCATTTCTATCACCTGCACGCGCTGGACTGGGTGGATGTCACTCTCGCCTTAAAAGCAGATCCGGCGAAAACCTCTCAGGTCGCGCAGTCCATCTCCGATTGGCCTAAGTCGAGCGCGAGCTACTTCAAAGGAGTGCAGGATCGTATCGCGACGCTGGTTGCAAGCAAACAACTGAGTCTCTTCAGCAGTGGCGACTGGGGACATCCGGCGTACAAACTGCCTCCTGAGGTTAACCTTCTGGCGGTTGCGCATTACATTGAAGCACTGGATGTGCAGCGAGAGTTTGTCCGGGTACAGGCTGTCCTTGGCGGAAAGAACCCTCACCCTCAGACTTATCTGGTCGGTGGTATGGCGACTGCGATCGATGGAAATGAACCCGATGCGGTTATCAATCCCGAGCGCATCACGCTGCTGAACCAGTTGATTACGAATGCTCAGAACTTTGTCCGTCAGGTATACGTGCCCGATGTGCTGGCTATAGCCGGCTACTACAAGGAATGGTTCCAGTATGGACAGGGAATCGGCAACTACATGGCGTACGGCGATTACACCAATGGCAGCGTCAAAGACCCGGCGGGATTCATGATCCCGCGCGGTATCATTCGCAATCGCGATCTCTCGACCGTGCATCCTCTCGATGTGCAGCATGTATCGGAATATGTGACGCACTCCTGGTACACCTACTCTGAGGGCGATCAGTCTTCGAAACATCCATCGCAGGGAGAGACGAATCCGAAGTACTCCGGACCGAAACCGCCCTACGAGTTTTTGAAGACGGATGAAAAATACTCCTGGGTGAAATCTCCACGGTATGATGGCGCGCCGATGGAGGTTGGTCCTCTGGCGAGAACGCTGGTGGCCTACGCAACAGGCGATGAGCAGGTCAAGAAAGCCGTCGACGGCGCGCTGACAAAGCTCAATCTCCCACCCGCTGCTCTTTACTCCACAATGGGCCGCATCGCGGCACGGGCACTGGAGGCAGAGATCATGGTGGGCCGTCTTTCCGACTGGTTGGCGCAACTGTACGACAACATGGCTCATGGAAATATTCGCATCCACAATGGGGAAAAGTGGAACCCGGATAGCTGGCCCAAATCCTGTCAGGGATTCGGCTTTCATGAAGCGCCGCGTGCTG
>JAATFH010000234.1 GCA_015655315.1 Terriglobales bacterium | reverse complement strand
GGAACAATGGCGACGGGACGTTTACAGAGGGAGGTTTGGAGTCCGGCGTTGCGACCAGTCGGGATGGTCGCAATCAATCAGGCATGGGAGTTTCCGCGGGAGACTACAATTGCGACGGCTTTCTCGACATATTTAAAACCAACTTCTCCGACGATCTTCCAAATCTCTACCGCGATGATGGCAAGCGATCATTCATGGACAATGCCCAGCCTGCCGGGCTGGTTGCCTATTCACAGTTTCTTGGATGGGGAGGAGGCTTTCTCGACATAAATAATGATGGCTGGCTCGACATCCTTTATGTAAATGGGCATGTCTATCCGGAGATAGAGCGTCTCAACGGCCCTGCACACTACAAAGAACCGAAAGTCCTGTATGAAAATCTGGGAAACGGACGGTTCAGGAATATTTCGGATTTAGTCGGCAACGCGATAACGGCTCCTTCCAGTTCAAGAGGCTGCGCATTCGGGGATTTCGACAATGACGGGCTTATCGACGTCTTGATCAATCCCATTAATGCCGTCCCCCAACTGCTTCATTGCAGTTCTAAGACAGGGAATAACTGGATTACGCTCAAGTTGGTAGGAAGTAAGTCAAACCGCAGTGCGATCGGGGCAAGGGTGGTCTGTGTTACTGGCGATCATCGGCAAATAGATGAGGTTCGCAGCGGTGGTAGTTTTTATTCACAGAATGACCTGCGAATTCACTTCGGCTTAGGTAAGTCAAATCGCATCGATGTTCTGGAAATTCACTGGCCATCAGCTCAAGTGGATCGATTCACGGACGTTGCCGTGAATCGATGCTTGAAAGCGATTGAAGGGAATGCAAAACTCTCCCCAGCGATTAGAGGCCACAAGTAGGCATTATGTGACCGTTTCAAGGTCTACAGGTCTGGAGCTACGACTTCGGCGCGCCATGGTGGCGAGGAGGACGAGATGAGTCAGTGATCGAGTCTTTTCGCCTGCTGGCTCTTGCCTGGCCGCTGTGATGCAGTCCGACTCAGGAAGGAGCCTGAGTTGAAGGGGTCTGTCCAAGCGTATCGTGTTCCGACGATGCGTGGAAAAGCTGACGGACTGACCTGTACCGGACATCGCCATCATCGATTGTGCCCGGGCTACCAAACGTCTTATGGTGAGACAACGAAGCACACGTTGGAAGCCTCTGTCTCGAATAGCTCAATGCTCCCGTAGTAGGTCAGATGGGGCCGGAAGTTATGCCGTCTGAGTTGGTGGGGCTTGAAGTTCTCCATTCACGGGTCTGGATAACGGACTCAGCGATGATGATCTCCTTACTGGTTGTCGCTCCGAATCGCCAGGGGTAAAGTATGCCACCTACGAGATGAAGGTCGAGGACTGGAACATGGGAACCCTGATTAACCGCCCGGCAACGGAGCCGGGCTAGCCACGGAGACTGGAGATGGTGAATCGAGGGGGCGAAGCCTGCGTGGTAGTCCGAACACGGAAAAGCCGTGTACAGGCGAAGGCAGGCAAGGAACTGACAGAGTTGCGAAGACGGAGGAACCATCCATGGACTTGGGTGATCAGGCTGATGAAGCCTGGCTCCTCAGCGTGCAACGCAAGCTCTATCAGTGGAGCAGGAAACACCCTGAAGACAGCTACCGTGACCTGTGGAACTGGATTACAGACATCCGCAACTTGCGGTGCGCCTGGCGGAAAATCGCTTTAAACAAAGGGCATCGTACTGCCGGGGTCGACGGGATGACAGTAGCGGAAATTAGAGTGGCGATGGGTATGGAGTTGTTCCTTGAACAACTTCGTGGCGATCTGAAGAGACATCGCGATAGCCCAAGGATAAAAACAGATTGTTGATTATTATGTGCAAATACATCGTCTTAAATTCGAATATGAGCAAGAAAAGTGCATTTAATCGAGTGTCATCGCAAGGTACTGGCAGTTCCTCAGTAGATGATCTTGATCGGGCAATTTTGTCGTTTCTAAAAGGAAATGGGCGAGCCGGTAATGAAGAAATTGGGATCGCAGTCGGATTATCGCCATCAGCAGTCTCGCGTCGAATCCGATCATTAGAAAGAAGCGGAATTATTAGCGGTTATTCCGCAGTGGTCCATCCCCGTGCGCTCGGCGAGGTGATCATAGTTTTCGTACGTATCATGCTGGAGCGCCAGACGGCAGGGGGGCTGCAGGCGTTTGAGTCTGCCTTGCGGCGATGCGACAGCGTTTTATCCTGCTATTTAATGGCCGGACAATATGACTACATGCTGCAAGTACGGGTCAGCAACATGGCGGATTATGAGAGGCTTCATCAGAAAGAACTTTCACGTCTTCCGGGTGTTCAACGAATTGAGTCCAGCTTTGCGTTACGCGATGTCCGAGACTCGCTGCAATTAAAACAAAGCCGTGGGGACCGGTGAGCGAGAGTTATGTTCTGACTGGCTCAGGTCCGAGGGGCAACCAAATCGCCAAGAACCTAATAGCCGTCTGCTCCTCCTTGCGTGGCTATGTCCGCCAGCACAGCATTCGGCGCAATTTCGTTCCCATGCGTATCCGACAGAAGAGTGATCCGCATAAGTTTGAGTCTAAGAAAATCAAATACCAACTGAGTCTATGGGCGGCAAGTCGCCAAATCACTCACTGAGCCGTGCGTGGCAACCTTAAGAGGCTTCTCGCCTGTGGAGTCCCGCTCGGCAAAAACCAGCAGAGTTCCACGTCTGGACATCGGTTTCACTGCGAGATCTCCTTTTGGGGTGTAGCGAAATCTCGCCAGCGTAAACGCAGGTAGCGATTCCAGTACATCAGCAGCCCTGAAACCGTGAGGACGGCGAGCGAGATGCCGAGCAGGCACCACAACGCGCGTACCCACGGTCCCCACAGAGTTCCGAAATGAAGGGGCTGCATCGCCCAGAGAAACCAGTCGCCTGCGCTGTGATTCTGGCCATAATGCCACAGGCTGACGATCGCTCCGGTCTTCGCATCGAGCCGCACGATATCGGCGTGGCCGAAGTCTTCCGGTGTCCGCAGGTTCATGTAGACATAAACCTCTTCGTTCGGAGACAGGCCGGGGTTGAAGAAATAAGTCAACCTGCCCTGCGGCGACGCCTTGTGCGCCGCGTAGATGACGGCCTCAAGTGTTGCGGATGTATTCGCGTGGGGTGGCGTATGCGGAGTCGGTTCCCGCATACCCACCAGCGGTGATACGCCATTCACTGCCTTGGTAAAGGGTCCATACCACGCAAAGTAGATTCCAGAGATTGCCCACCAGGATACGATGAGCAGCATCCATAGACCGAGAGCATGATGCAGGTCGTAATTAATGCGTCTCCAGTTATGACGAAGCGAAACGCCCAGCCCATGGCACCAATTCCTTACCCCGCGCCACCAGAGAATGACCCCGGTGAATGCGAGCAGCAGCAGGCCAGCGGCACCCGCGCCGTTCCACTGGATTCCGTGTGCAGAACCCATCAATAGCTGGATATGAAAGTCGTAGACCACGTCCACCCAACTGCGCGGCAGTAGGAATACACGGCCTGTCTGAGGATCTGCGACGGCCTGGAATTGCTTCTTTGTCCGATCGCTCAGCTGGAGCTCGAAGATGGGAAGCCTCGGGGAAGGCGCGCGCAGGTACGTGACGGTCACGCCGGGGAAGGCGGACTGAACTGCAGCCATCACGCTGGGAATAGATGAGGTGTGTGCCGAGTCGTAGTCTGATAGGCCGGACGGAAGCGTGGTGCGGGTCAGCGTGTCGTGATAAACCAGGAGCGCGCCCGATAGCGAGATGAGAACGAGGTAGAGCGAGAGCAGAATGCCCAGCCACAGGTGCACCTGAAACACCACCCTGCGCAGGAATAACCTGCGCGGGCGGTGAAGGAGGTCGCTGAGGAAGTTCACAGTGGTGCCTTCTCCTCTCGTTTCATTAGAAGCGTATGCCTCCGGAGATGCGCACGGTGCGCGGAGATCCATATCCAAGTCCCAGTAAGCTGGACTCGTAGTAGTCGTTGCCGGTGACGTTGTCGACATTGATGCGCAGTGAGATGGGCACCCTTCTTTCGAAGTCATAGCGACCACCGATATCGAGGCGCGACCAGGCTGGGATGCTCTGCGTGTTCGCCGTATCCACCGACTGCCTACCCGATGCTACGATGCGAGCGTCGAGGTTGAGCGACTTGAGCCGGGGAACGGTCCACTCCGCATTCACCGTGCTCTGGGTTCCCGGAATGCCCTGCGCGCGCTTACCTTCCGTAGTCGGCTCGCCCGTGCCGATCTGGCGTGCATCGAGGAAACTGATACCGCTATTCACGCGGATGCTCGGTGCGATGTTGCCGGACACCGTAAACTCGACGCCGCGATTGCGCGCTTCACCGGTAACACCAAAGATATTCGTCGTC
>JAATFH010000198.1 GCA_015655315.1 Terriglobales bacterium | reverse complement strand
CGCGCCGGCAACAGCACTCTGGATATCAGTAAGCCGGTATCAAAGATCATCATCGGTGTCAGCCGCAATTGGAGCAAAAATATCCTGCTCTGGAACCTCGCTGCCGACCCGAATTTCGGACCTCATACGAACGACGGCGGCTGCACCGTCTGCCAGGGAGCAGTCACCATCGATGGCAATGATTTCAGTCGCAATCTCGCCTATTACACTCTCGCCCACGCATCGAAATTTGTGAGACCGGGTTCTGTCCGCATTGGCTCGAACGATCTCGACGTGCTCCCAAACGTTGCGTTTAAAACACCGGACGGCAGGAAAGTGCTTATCGTAGCGAACACCAGCGACGCGCCTCAGAAGTTCGATGTCCGTTCCAAGACAAAAGTTTTTACTACATCCCTGAATGCAGGATCAGTTGGAACCTATATCTGGTGACGAAACGTGAGTAACAGCCTAGCTTGATGTCATATCCGCCTTTTATGAAAGCGGCCCTGAGAAGATCAGGGCCGTAACTTTTTTGTGCGGCATTATGAAAATTGGGATAAATTCTAATCCGACACCAGTCTCCATAACGTATTGATTCGTCTTTATCGTTATCTTATGAAAAATCAGTCTTCCGGTCCCCCTGTGACTTCTTTGCTGACCCGTCGCCGTTTGCTGAAAAGCGCTGCTGGAATTGCAATGGCTACGACAGCAGAGTCTCTTCTGCCTCCCAATATCCGCCGTGCTCTCGCGCAGGGTCCCTCCAAGCATGGCTCACTGAAGGACATCAAGCATATCGTCCTGCTTATGCAGGAGAATCGCTCTTTCGATCACTACTTTGGGACCATGGCGGGAGTCCGCGGCTTCGATGACCCGCATGCCCTTAAACTACCCGACGGACGATCGGTCTTTTATCAACCCGATACCATCCATCCCAATGGCTATCTGCTGCCGTTTCATCTGAACACGCGTGCCACCAGCGCGCAGAAAATTCCTTCCACCAGCCACGCATGGGCGGTGCAGCACGAGGCCTGGAATAACGGCAAGATGGATCAATGGCTGCCGGCACACCGAAAAGCTGACGGAGAACATGGCCCTTACTGCATGGGGTATTACACGCGCGAGGATATTCCCTTCCAATTTGCCCTGGCGGAAGCTTTCACTCTATGCGATTCCTATCATTGCTCGGTGATGGGTCCTACGTGGCCGAACCGCATGTACTGGATGACGGGCACTATCGACCCGGAAGGCGAGCATGGCGGACCGATTCTGAAAAACACAGCTCCGAAAGAAGGCTATACCTGGAAGACGTATGCCGAGCGACTGGAAGAAGCTGGCGTCAGTTGGAAAGTCTACCAGCAGGAAGATAACTACGGCTGCAATCTATTGGAGACCTTCAAGGTCTTTCGCGACGCACCGAAAGGTTCGCCGCTCTATGAAAAAGCGATGGTGCGCAGTCCCGAAGGTCAGTTTGAATATGACGCCATCAACGATAAGCTTCCCACAGTATCCTGGGTCATTCCCACCAGCTTCCAATCGGAGCATCCGGATTACATGCCAGCCGATGGAGCAGCGTTTATCGCCAGTAAAATCGATGCGATCGCGGCGAACCCGGATGTGTGGGCAAAAACTCTTTTCATCCTTAACTATGACGAGAACGACGGCATCTTTGACCATGTGGCTCCGCCAGTTCCTCCAGAAGGAACGCCGCATGAATTTGTGAAAGGACTCCCCATCGGCGGTGGGTTCCGCGTTCCCTGTATCCTTGTTTCTCCCTGGACGAGTGGCGGCTGGGTGTCAGGTGAAAATTTCGATCATACTTCTGTGCTTCAGCTACTGGAAAAAATTACTGGCGTCCAAGAACCCAACATCAGCGCATGGCGGCGGCAAACGTTCGGCGATTTAACCTCTGCGTTGCGCTTCAAGAATACCAACCATGTGCCCCCCGCGTTGCCCGACACCAGCGGTCCGCTTCGTCTGGCGAAATATGAAGCCGCCATCCTGCCAAAGCCAGTATTCCCTGAAACCGATCAACATCCACCCGAGCAGGAAAAGGGCAAGCGCCAACGCATTTAGAAGAGCACCGATCGATCCATCCAAAATCCAGGCTCGGTCCCACGAGCCAGTGGCGTGGCGCTCGCTTACTGAGCGCCACGATCTGCAAAGATCTGAGAAGAATGAAAGGTCGCTCGTATAGAGCCCGGACTTACAGTAAACCTTAGTCAATCTATTGATTTAGATCAGTGACCGCGGAATGTCTGGATCAGAAGCCAGATATTGAGTCCGGCTATGAAAAGAGCGACCGTGTAGCTGAGGTATTTCAGCCAGCGGGAATTAACGAACTCACCCATCCTGCCGGCATCGCTGGTGAAAGCGACCAGCGGAAAGACTGCGAAGCTGAGTTGCAGGCTGAGAATTACCTGGCTCAAAATAATAAGTTTGCCTGTGCCGCTCGCGCCATACAGGATAGTGATAATCACGGTCGGAATGATGGCAATCGATCGCGTAATCAGCCTTCGCAGCCACGGTTTCAGGTGAATATGGAGGAACCCTTCCATGACTACCTGTCCGGCAAGTGTGCCTGTAATGGTAGAGTTCTGACCGGAGGCCAGCAATGCAACCGCAAACAAAGTGCTCGCCCCGGCGACTCCCAGCATCGGGGAGAGCAGTTTGTATGCATCCTCAATTTCAGCCACTTCAAAGCGTCCGCCACGGTGAAATACATCGGCAGCCACAATCAGAATCGCAGCATTGACGAAGAGAGCGATGATGAGAGCCGTAGCCGAGTCAATGTTGGCGAAGCGTATCGCTTCGCGTTTCCCGGCGGAAGTGCGCGAGTAATTCCGTGTCTGCACGATGGCTGAATGGAGATAAAGATTATGGGGCATCACCGTAGCGCCCAGAATGCCGATTGCAATATACAGCATCTCCGGATTGGTAATCATTTGCGTCGTCGTTGGCAACAACAGGTGATGTAGGATCGGTCCCCACTCCGGACGCGAAAGTATAATCTCGATCCCGAAGAGGATGGCGATCGTTGCGATAAGCGTGATCACCAAAGCTTCCAGATACCGGAAGCCACGGTTCTGCAGCAGCAACAATAAAAGCACATCGGCGCCCGTTATGACCACTCCAAGAACGAGCGGAATATGAAAGAGCAATTGCAGCGCAATCGCCGAGCCGATGACTTCCGCAAGGTCGCAGGCCGCTATCGCTACCTCTGCAAAGATCCAAAGAAAAAATGCGGTCGGTTTGCTGTAACTTTCCCGGCAAGCCTGCGCCAGGTCTCTCTCTGTAGCGACGCCTAGTTTGAGAGCCAGGCTCTGCAGAAGAATCGCCATCAGATTGGAGAGCATGATAACGAATAACAGGGTATAGCCGTATCGTGAGCCGCCGGCGAGGTCGGTCGCCCAGTTGCCTGGATCCATGTACCCGACTGAAATCAGAAAGCCAGGGCCTAAAAAGCCCAGTGCTCGCCGCCAAAACCCTTTAGCATCAGTGACGCGGACGGATGAGTAGACGTCCGGAAGGGACGGGTTCAGTTCTTGGCCGAGTTCTCTTACCAATGGCATATTCAGGCGGGCTCAGCGTATCTTAGATGCAGTATGCCACACTATATTAACTATAGTTATTTAATTTTTGAACGCTTCGGTTCATCCACGGGTTTGGGACGTACCCACACCTTGCTCGCGGCGGATTTCCCGATCGTGACGGTGCCGTTCGGTGTGAGCACCTGCACCGTCTCGTCATAATTACGCTGAAGCACTTTCAAAGGCACTTGTGGTCCGATACCGAGCTTGTGGAGGAATTCAAGCAGCCGCGAATCCCGCTCGTAGACACTGGCAACAATATAGTCTGTCTCTTCCGCGGCTTCCGAAAGTGATTGCAGGCCACGCCTCTTCATCTGGATGGGCGTCAGCGGCAACACCCCGTTGCCGTGCGGACAATCGCCGGTTTCACCGAGTTTTTCAATCAGCTTGGCCTCGAAAGCCGGAGAGATAGCATGTTCCAGTCGCTCGGCTTCAGCGTGAACCTGGTGCCAATCCATTCCGAACATCTCCGTGAGCATGCGTTCGACAAGGTAATGGCGCAGCGCGGTTCGGTGGGCGGTCTCTCTTCCTTTTGCTGTGAGTTTAAGGGCATCTCCTCGATGCGTATCGACATACCCATCCTGCCTTAACCGTTTCACCGCATTCGTAACGGCTGGAGGTGACACCTGGAGCCACTGCGCCAATAGCGCTGGAATGACGGTATGGCCCTCACTTTCCGCCTCGATGATGGCCTTGAGGTAATCTTCTTTCGAAACAGTGATCTCTTGCGACATTAAGACAAGTTAACCACGGTAAACCGTCTCCTGTCACTGGCTGATTAGACGGTCAGTCGTATCGACATGTAGGACACCTGGATTGTCATCCTGAGTGGAGTATGGCGCGTTCTTGGCGACATACGCAGTCGAAGGATCTGCTCTAAAGAGACGCTTTTGTTTCGCAGGGCTGAGTTTCGTCCGGGAACGGCAGTTCGAGTGCGTTCGAGCGGTAGCGTTCGACAGGTGAGGTTTTTCGTATGGCAGTTGGCTTTACCGTGAATACGCTCGGCATACCCGCGACAGACGTATATTTCTGCTCGTGTTCCAGTAACCACTGCTTCCTGTG
>JAATFH010000077.1 GCA_015655315.1 Terriglobales bacterium | reverse complement strand
GACCGTTCCGTCCGTATTGGCATCATCGGCATGGGGTATGCGGGCTTACCCATGACTCTCCTGTTCAGCGAAGAGCGCTTCGCCGTCACTGGCTTTGACATCGATGACAGGAAAGTGTCCACGCTGAATGTCGGTGGCACTTACATCGTCCGCATTCCCGGCACAGAGATTCAGTCCGCGCAGAAGCATGGCTTTCACGCAACATCCGATTATTCGGAGATTGCCAACGTGGATGCGATCATCATCTGCGTGCCGACTCCCTTGAACGAATACCATGAGCCGGATCTGAGTTACATCAGCGAAACGGCAAAGGCCATCGCGCCGCATCTGCGCGAAGGACAGATCGTTATTCTTGAGAGCACGACGTATCCGGGAACGACAGAAGAAGTGCTTATCCCGATCCTTGAAAAGGGAAACAGCAAACAGCTTCGCGTAAACCGGGACAAAGCTACCAACGGTTTTTATGTAGCCTTCTCTCCAGAGCGGGAAGATCCCGGCAACGACACGGTTGCTCGCCGCGACATTCCCAAAGTGGTGGGCGGTGTTGGTCCGATCGCGCTGGAACTGTCGTCGGCTATCTACGGAAGCATCTTCAACCGCACGGTGCCAGTCTCGACACCGGCGGCTGCGGAGATGACCAAGCTGCTCGAAAATATCTACCGCTGCGTGAACATCGCGCTGGTCAACGAACTGAAGCAGCTCTGCCACCGCATGGACATCGACATCTTCGAGGTCATCGATGCAGCCAAGACGAAGCCCTTCGGGTTCCATGCGTTCTATCCCGGTCCGGGACTTGGCGGCCATTGCATCCCTATCGACCCCTTCTATCTTTCATGGAAGGCAAAGCAGTATGACTTCCGCACGAAATTCATCGAGCTGGCGGCGAAGTCAACGTGGCCATGCCGTATTACGTAGTCGACAAGACGGTCGAGGCGCTCAATGAGCACTCCAAGGCACTCAAAGGCTCCAAGATATTGATCCTTGGCCTTGCTTATAAGAAGGACGTAGACGACCTGCGCGAGTCGCCATCGCTCACCATCATCGAACTTCTCAAGCAGCGTGGCGCTGTCGTTTCCTACAACGATCCGTTTTTCCCGTACGTGGGACGCGGCCGTCACTACGATCTCGACATGCATGGTGTACCGCTCGACAATCTTTCGCAATACGACTGCGTGATGATCGTGACCGACCATTCCGACTACGACTACGCCCGCATTGTGCGGGAGTCAAAGCTGGTCGTCGACACGCGGAATGCCACCAAGGGTATTCAGTCAGAAAAAATCACGCGCTGCTAAGTACAAACTCGCAGGGTCATCGGTGGAGGATGCTTTCAAGCCGCTTCCACCGATGTACTGCCAGGAAATGGCGGAAGAAACCCGAGAGCTTGGTTTATGAGTGAGAACGGTATAGACCTGTGGTTTGATCCTCACCGTATGGATTCTTCGGCGGATTGCGCCTCAGAATGACAGCTGGGTTGGGGGATCTCTGCGCGGAACAGAACCCCCAGCACCTACGTCAACGGGACTGTCATTGAATTAATCCTTGTCCGCAGGCGTTTGCTGGGAATACAGCACGTGCCACGCATTTTCCTTCCATACATACACATCTGAAAAACGGGTGCTCTGCGATTTCCCGTCCGGCGCGGTAAAGGTGAACAGACCGTGGGCCACAGCCACGTCTCCGTGCATCAGCACATCGACCTTGGGCATCTCGGGAACGGAGAGGTTTTTCCCTTGGTTCCGTGCCGTACTCTCCAACTCAGACGACAGCTCACGCCACTTACCGGAGCGCGATACTTCTGAGTAGTTGGGCAACAGCAGGCACTTTTCAAAATCTGTGTCCCCTTTGAGAAAAGCCGCAGTGAAGGCATTTTCCAGCCGCTCGACTGTAGCTGCATCCTGTTTTTGATTGGCAAACTCAGGCGCGCCGCAGCCACCCTCAGCCAAGAGCGGAGAAGCGCAGAGAAAAGAAAGGAGTGCGGTGGAGAGAGCGAGTGTCTTCGAAATATGCGAACGCAAAAGCGTACCTCCGTGGGGTTATTCTCCGGAATATACGCGTCCGCTCGCCCGCAGTGAGGCATCGAGCGTTTATCTCTGCCTGCACTGCGTTCGACGGCGGGAAACAAGCGATCAAGCGTGATTATTCGTGCTGGCCGCTGTGCTCGGGAGTTCGTCCCGGCTCAGGGAAGTCGGTGTCATTGTCTTCGAACTGGTTTTTGATCATCGGGTCCGCGGAGCGATGCGGCAGCTGATCCGCCAGATTGCTGTGCAGGTCGGGCCGCTGCGGGGAGTCGCCGGGGGATTGGCTTTCAACCGCACCCTTGAGAGTATCGCTGTCATGATGAGTTGGCATAAGTCCTCTTCGATGGTTCAGGTGCGGAGCGAGTTGCCAGCGCATTTTTGCGAGCGGCTGACTTACTGGGGCTTGTAGGCCGAAGGCGAAGGCTTAGGCGCGACGAGTCGAACTCCCATGCCGTTCAACCGGCTGCGCGCCTGCGCCGCCTCCGGCGATTGCGGATAGCGCTGGACCAGGTTGCGCAGATCGCGGACACCGGCATCACGCTGGTTGGTCGCCAGCTCGGCTTCGCCCTTGCGCAACTGCGCTGCCGGAACCTTGGGGTTGCCCGAATACTGCTCCAGCACCGCGTCATAGCTCTGGATGGCGGTCTTGTAGTCACCCTGGCGGTAAGCAATTTCGCCAAGATAGAACTGTGCATTCCCGGCGAGGTTGTCCTGGGGGTAGAACTTCAGCACATCGCCGAACTCGCCCGCCGCCACGTCGTATTTCGCGCTGTTGTAGTCGCGCAGGCCACCTTGGTAAAGCTGGTCGACCGGAGGTGCCTGCGGCTGCGCCGGAGCGGTATTGGCATTCCCGCCGGGTGCCTGCGGGCCGCCCGGTATTCCATTCTGCTGGCCGCCGCCTGCCGGCTGGCTGTTCACGTTCTGCAACTGCGCCTGAATGTCCTGCAGCGTCTTATCGAGCCGGGCGATGCGCGACTTCATCTCATCGACAGAATCGTTCAGGCTCTGCATCTGGCCGGAGAGCTGATCGACCTTTCCGCCGTTTCCTTCATTCTGTGCCTGTACCGCCTGCTGCAGCGTTCCCATGGCCTGTGACATGCGGTTCACGTTGTCCGCCGTCTGCTCGACGAGGTGCTGCAGTACGCCCATGCGCTCGTCATTCGATTGCTGCAGCCGCTGCAGCGTATCCTGCAGGGTCTGGACCTGCTGCTGCAACTGGATCATCTCCTTTGAGGCGGCATGCGCCCGGGGCGCAGGGCAGAGAATTACAAGCGTAGCAACCGCTGTAAGCTGAATCAAAGTCTTTCGCATAGAAATCCCCAGGTGATGCGCATGGCCATCGTGCATGGCCTACAGATCAGTTTAGATAAGTTTAGTCCAAAGCAAAACGGCAGCACTGCACAAAGCAATGCTGCCGTCGTGGAGCGGGATTTAGCGGTCCACGCTGAACTGGGCGCGGCGGTTCTGCTGCCAGCACTCTTCCGTGTGTTCGGTGCAGAACTGCTTCTCCTTGCCGTAGCTCACCGTGCGCAGACGGTCGGGGCTGACACCGGCATTCACCAGCGCCTGCTTGGCCGCGTTGGCGCGGTTTTCGCCGAGGCTCAGGTTGTATTCCGTCGACCCGCGCTCGTCGCAATAGCCGCCGATCACAACCTTGATGCCCGTGTGCTGGCTCAGGAAGGCCGCATCCTTGGCGATAACCGGCGCCGCGTCAGGGCGGATCTCATACGCGTCGTAGTCGTAGAAGACATCCTGCACGTTCTGGTGGAAGAGCGAGTCGTCCATATCGCTCTCATTCAGGTTGCTGGCCGCAGGGGCCTGCGGCGCATTCACCGTCAGACGGGCCGTCGCATCGGTCGAGCCGCCATCGCCGCGCGCGACCAGGTGGTAGTTGGTCGACTCGGTCGGCTTCACATTCATCGTGCCCGTGGTCGCAACTTGGCCAATGCCTTCAATCGAAACATCGGTGGCATTCGCCGTCTTCCACGTCAACACGGCGCTGTCGCCGGGGTTGATGGCAGACGGGGTCACGGCGACGTCAGCCGTCGGTGCGGGCGCGGAAACGGTGGGTGGCGGCGGCGGTGGCGGCGGCGGGGTTTTCTTGTGGCATCCAGCGATCGTGATCAGCGCAGCCAAACCCATTACGGAAGCAAGGGACTTACGATGAAGGTATTGCACGGTCTCCTCCTTGGGAGCGGATTGTAAATGCTCTCGAACGAGCGTTATTCCAGCCAAGACAGGGCGGGCAGGTCGAGCTCTGTATCTGCCAGCCAAGTAAACAGCAAGTTACTTCCAGCTCCAGTTCGGCATCGTGTTGGAGCTGCCATGAGTTAATGCGTGTTGCTCAGTACCATCAGCCAGCATTGTCCAAAGCTGTGTTGCGCCGCCGTCTTCCCGTTGGAAAACAAGATGGCGTCCATCCGGCGACCATGAGGGGAAATCGTTGTGTCCCGAATCATGTGTCAGCTGTGTCCAGCGCTTGCTGGCAATATCCATGATGTAAATGTCCTGCCCGCCCGGCGCGCCCGGCCCGTATTTGCGGTTCCAGGCAAAGGCCAGAAACTGTCCGTTGGGCGACCATGAAGGCGAAGTGGCATAACCGCCATCGGTCAGGCGCTGCACGTTGGCCCCATCGGAGTCCATCGTGTAAATATGCGGCAGTCCGGTGCGCCCGCTCACCCAGGCAATCTGCGAGTTCGTCTTCGGATTCCACACCGGCGAAACGTCCGGTCCGCGAAATGCCGTCAGGCGATGCAGCCCGGCTCCGTCTGCGTTGGTCGTATAAATCTCGGAGTCGCCGTCACGTGAAGAGGAGAACGCCAGCTTTGTCCCATCACTTGACCACGCCGGAGAAATCGTCGTCCCGCCTGGAGAATTGAAGTTCACCATGCGGTTCAGTAGCAGCGAGTACATGCGGATCGACCAGCCATTCTTGGCCAGGCTGGAAAATGCAACGCGTGAATTATCCGGAGACACGCGCGGCGAGAGCGAGATGCTGCCCAGATGCGTTACCTGGTGCTCGTTCTGGCCGTCGTAATCCATTACCCAGATTTCTTTATTGCCCGTCCTGAAGGAGACGAAATAAATCTTCGTTTCGCAGATGCCCGCGATACCGCCCAGCCGCAGGATGATCTCATCGGCGAAGCGATGGGCGATGGCGCGCGCATTGTCCACGCTGGCATTATCGGAGTATTGCTTGCCGAGAATCTGCGGCGTCTGCTGGTTCTTGGCGTCGAATAAGTAACCGTAGACAGTCACTTTCCCATCGGCTACGCCAATCGAGCCGAAGACGACCATGTCCGCATTCGACGGCGCGGCTGCCCACTGCGGCAGGCTGATCTCCTGCGGTGAGCCCGGCATCAAGGGCGGAGCCATGCTCTTCGACACCATATCGAAGATGCCCGCATTTGAAAGATCGTCAAAGAGCGTCGTATCGAAGGCGTTCTTCAATATGCCGTTCTGCGGATCGTTGGAGGTTGGCTTAAAGCTGGCGGCAGCAAGGCGAATCTTCGTCGCGCCAAGATTCGTGCCGGTGCGCACCCAGTCTTGCGCGTGCGCGAGCTGTAGGCTGCCGAAAATAAAAATCGCTGCAAAAAAGAGAAAACAACGCTGGGTCAAAATTTCTTGCTTCTTGCTAATAGTCATTCTTCCGTCCCGCAGACAAATTCGCGAAAACTGGATGTAGCCGTGAACCAAACATCAATGTCCCGGCTCTTCACAATAGTACGACACCGACAACGAGCTTCCGTTATATCCACCGGGCAATGGACCATAGGTATCAACCCGTTGCACTGCTCTCAGGCACGATGTATCGAGGCTCGATGAGCCGCTCGATTGCGCGATCCGGATCTGGCTCGGTGAACCATCCCGTGAAACCACAAACGAAAGGTACACCTTCGACCCAGCGGGCGTGTTTGGAGAAACTTCCTGCACCAGCCAGTTTTGTGCTGTTTTTCTTCGAATCAAATCCACATACCAGGGAAACCTTGAACCAAAGTCTCCCCCATTGACTGCGACGGGATTATTGCCGTTGGGGTTGCTTGTCATCGACCGTGGAATATTTGTTTGCGCCGCCTCGCCGTAGTTGGCGCGGTTCTGCTGGTTCGGAACCGGCTGCGCGTGTTTCGTAGAAGTCGGCGTAACCGTCTTCTGCGGCTGCGGCTTCACCGGCGCCTCGGCTTTTTGCGGGGCCTGCTTTACTTTGGGTGGAATCTTCTGCTTTTCCGGAATTGGAATGGCATCCGGCGGAGGAGCCTGCACCGTCTTTTCCGGAGCCGGAGGAGCAGGCGCGGGACTCGGTGTCTGTGTTGCCAGCACATTATCGGTAGGTTTACTGTCGCTCGGCAGGGGAATCGCCGCCGGAGCCGAACTCACCAGCGTCGCCTGAATGGCGCCTGGCGACGACTGATTATCACCCCAGATACCGCCATGAAATCGTCCGATAAGAAAGACGTAAAGCGCAATTGCTCCCACGACTCCGACGTGGAGCATGAGCGAACCAATCGCCGGACCGCCGAAGCGGTCATGCTCAAGTTCGATTCTTGCGCTGGTCCTCATGCTTTTCTGTGTCCTGCTCTCAAATCCCGCAAAGAAATCCTCAGAGATTTGTCATCCTGAGCGGAGCGAAGGATCTGCTTTCTGCAGAGGCTGGCAAAAGAGCCGTTCATTATCACCGCCGCAACTCTACTTCGCCGCGCCGTTATTCAACGGCTGCGTCACAATGCTGATATTCGTAATCCCCGCCTGCTTCACCGCATCCATCACGGAAGCAAACGCGCCAAAGGGCACGCGCTCATCGGCTCGCAGATAAATCACGCGGTGCGCCGGATCGGTATTCGACTGCCGCAAACGCGCAGGCAGTTCGGCCAGATTTACCGACTGGTCGCCCAGAAACACGCGCTGGTCCTTGTCGATGGTCAGCACCGTGCGCTGCTCGGTGATTTCCTTGACCGTATTCGTCTTGGGCACAGCCACATCGATGCCTGACTCCAGCACCGGAGCCGTCAGCATGAAGATCAACAGCAGCACCGGCACCACGTCCACCAGTGGAGTGATGTTGATCTCGGCTAGAGCCGTCTGTGTATGGCCGCTTCTACTTGTGAAGGCCACGCGCGGCCTGCCTTTCCAGGGGATCCTCGTTCGCGCCCACGGTGAACTCTTCCATGCTGTTCAGCAGCTCGCGGGAAAAGTCGTCCATGCGCGCGCCAAATTCGCGGCAGCGCGCCGTGAACTGGTTGTAAGCAACGACAGCAGGAACCGCCACGATCAGACCGGCTGCGGTCGTGATCAGCGCCTCGGAGACACCGGGAGCCACCGCCCGCAGCGTAGCCGCGCCCGCGGTGCCCAGTCCATGGAAAGCATCCACGATGCCCATGATCGTGCCGAACAAACCGATAAACGGCGAGATCGCGCCAATTGTCGCCAGCCACGTAAGCCGCTGTTCAAGGACCGTCAACGATTCGCTCGAAGCGGTCTGTGCTGCGCGTTCGAGCGCCGTAGTATTCTTCGGCGGTCCGTATCCACCCGTTTGCCGGCGATACGTCTCGTAGACCTCATCGAAGACATTCACCAGCGGACTGGGCTTGAACTGCTCGCTGACCGCGGCGATTTCCTGCAACCGGCCGGCCTTGCGAAAGGCGCGCAAAAAGCGGGTGCTCTGCGTACGTGCGCGCTTGAAGGCGCCCCACTTGCCCAGAATGATCGCCCACGAATAAAGGCTGGCAACCAGCAGCAGACCAAGGACAGCCATGGCCACCGGCCCGCTGTTCTGCAGCATCTCCAGAATGGCGCTGCCGCTGGGAGGCGCAGGCGGCGCCGCATCGGGCCCCGCCTGAAAGAAAATAAAGGCTATTGCAAAAAAAGGGTGTGTCATCGCCTGGTATTAACGTTAGCAGACGCGAAAGCGCACAACCAAGTTGCCAAGGGGAGAACGATCAAATTAGATCAACAGCAAAAAGTCCATGCTTGCTGCGTCATTCCGCGATGAAGTTTCCTCCCTCCACGCACGGGGCGGTATTGACATATGAATGAACGGTAAGCGAAATTTCATCCCCAACAAAGAGTTGTCATCCCGACCATGAGGAACGATGAGGATGGATCTGTTTTTCTTTTCGGTCGGCAGAGAATGCAGGCGACGCCGGGGAAAAAAGCAGATCCTTCGCTACGCTCAGGATGACAATCCGCTCTGGATGCCCACAATCAATTCAGAACGGCAATCAGCTCAGGATGACAATCAATTCAGGATGGCAATCAAGGTGTTCTGTATGTCGATACGACCCAGGTACTTGGAGTTCATGACTTCGTTCCTTTCGGCATAGCCTTTCAGAATCAGACTCTTTTTGTCCTCTTTCCGGGCCGAAACTGCGACCACTCTAGTCGGCGTTAAGTATCAGAAAAAAAAAGAGATACAACCGAAAAACCTAATGAAAAATCCGCGCATCCGACGTATTATGAAAGTAGCCGCAGACATACTGCTGGCTGTATTAAAAATCCCTAGGCGGATAAGGAGCCATTGCTATGATCGCCATCAATCCAGGTCAATGCGGACTTTGCGCGCACTTCGGTGAGCCGCACCCGGCAACCCCCACACTGACTCAGATTCACAGCAGCAAACAAGCTCCGGAGACCTTTCTCGACGATTGCGGTCATCCGAAGCATGCTCCGCTCCATCTGAAGGTAACCGCAGTGAGCGGATGCGACGGCTTTACGCCGGCAGCTTCAGCGTAGACACTTCATTAACAAAACCGCACGCCCGTCGGCTTGAAATAAGCGCGGGCGTTTTGCGTCTCCGCTCCTTTTGCATTTTCATTGAGAAGTCCCCGCATTCATCAGTAATTGAACTCTCACGCGATTTCATCAAAGATAGCTCCCATATCCCCGGAATCGTCAGGAATGGAGCTTGCATATGCGGGCCACTGCGTCGCGCAGGACGAATATCCGTCCGCTGCTGCCTGTCTATCTCGTGCCGGTCACCACCTCCCGTAGCTCCGGATTCGGTGTTTGCAGAAATGTGCTTTCCCGAAAAAGGAGGAGGCAGTCATGCCTTGCGGCGAGGCGCCGAAGGCGCGTACCGCTGGACGCGAAGTCCTGATATGCTGCGCGCAGGATGCTGCTCGAATTACGCGCGGAAAACTACGCTGTCATTGACCACGCTATTGCCGTCTTCGGCCCCGGCCTGAATCTTCTTACCGGTGAAACCGGAGCCGGGAAGTCCATTCTTGTTGACGCCCTGGCCCTGCTCATGGGGGATAAAGCATCCTCCGACGTGGTTCGCCATGGCGCAGACAGGGCCGTAGTCGCCTGCGTCTTCGAAGCGACGCCCGGAGCGGAAGCCATCCTCGAAGCCAACGGCATCGACAGCGAAGGCCACGAAATCATCCTGCGCCGCGAAATCCTTTCCAACGGCAAAGGCCGCGTCTTCATCAACAATCAGACGGCGACCGTCACCGCCCTCCGCCACCTTGCACCCGAGCTGGCTCTCGTCCACGCGCAGAGCGAGACGCTGGGGGCCTTCGACCAGGCCCAGCAGCGTGGCCTTCTGGACCGTTTCGGCAATCTCTCCGAAGAGTCCGCCGCCGCCGCATACGCGCAGTGGCGCACCATTCAGGAAAAACTCGACGCACTCGAGCGCGACGAGCAGGACCGGCTCCGCATGGTCGATCTCTGGAGCTTCCAGCGCAAGGAAATCGAAAGCGTCAAACCCACCGAAGGCGAAGACCAGGCATTGGAAACCGAGCGGCGTGTCTTGTCGAACGCCGAAAAACTCTACGCCGCCGCCATGAGCGCGCACGAACTGCTCTACGAAGGAGCCGGTTCCGCCGAAACCGCCCTGCGCGCCGCGCAGAAGCAGATCGAAGAGCTTGCCCACTACGATCCCCAGTTTCAGGAAGCCGCGCAGCAAATCGCATCCGTCCGCGCCACTGTCGAGGACGTAAGCTCGACCGTTCGCGATTACGCGGAAAACATCCAGGCCTCACCCGATCGTCTCGCCGAGATCGAAGACCGTCTCGCGGCACTCGACCGGCTGAAACGCAAGTACGGCCAGACGCTCGCCGAAGTCATCGCTTATGGCGAGGAAGTGGCGGCGAAGTTAAACGAAGTTGAAAACCGCGACGAAATCGTGAAGACCCTGCGTGTCGACCTGAAGCACGCGTCCGACGCTTATCGTAAAGCTGCGCACGCGCTGACTGCCGAGCGGGCAGCCGCTGCAAAGAAGCTGGAAAAACTGGCTGAAGCTCAGATCAACGACCTCGCCATGAAGGTCGGCTTCGCTGTGACGGTGACGCCAGACGAAGATCCTGCGCACTGGACCGCGCATGGCTGGGACATCGTTGAATGCCGCATCGCCACAAATGCTGGCGAGCCCCTAAAACCGCTGGATGAAATTGCTTCCGGCGGTGAAATGTCGCGCGTCCTGCTGGCTCTGAAGGTCAGCGTGGAAGAAGGCGCGAACAAGGCACAAACCAAAAAGAAAACGCAGGTGCCGCGCACGCTCGTCTTCGATGAAATCGACATCGGCATCGGAGGGCGCGCTGCCGAAGCCGTTGGCCAGAAACTCAAAGCTCTTTCGCGAGCGCAGCAGGTTCTGTGCGTGACCCACCTGCCGCAGATCGCCGCCTTCGCCGACCAGCACTTCCTCATCGAAAAAAGAGAACACGGCGGGCGCACCAAAACCTCCGTCCGCCTGCTGGAATCCGCCGACCGCACCGGAGAGATCGCCCGCATGCTCAGCGGCGCCACTGTAACCGACACATCCCTCAAACACGCCGAGCAGATGATCAAAACCAGTCGATGATCCGCCTAATGTGTCATTCTGAGCGCGTAGTCCGCGCGAAGAATCCATACCAGCTTCTTGCCCTAATTTAGGGAATTGTCATCCTGAGCGTAGCGAGGGATCTGCTTTTGGGCAGTAGCCCACAACTATGGATGCGTTATTTGAGACTGGATTTTATCCACCAAAAGCATGAGGACAGGGCGCAACCCGCCTGTTACACTGCCACCCAATGCGCGCACGTAAGCCTTATCTTCTGGCCACAGTCCTCTTCGCCGCAACGGCATTCGCCCGGCAACCGCAGCACCTGTTTTTCCGCGTCACGCTGGGGCCGGAGATCACCGCGCCGGCCTCAGGCCGTCTGCTCATTTTTCTCGCGCCCGGCACCGCCGCTAAAGAGGTGGATACCAACCCATTCCAGCCAAGCCAGGTCTACATAGCGGCGAAAGAGGTGCCGTATCTCAAGCCGGGCGAAGCCGTGGACATCGACACGGACGATCTCGTCCTTCCCGCGACCTTCTCCAGCCTCAAGCCCGGGGACTATCAGGCGCAGGCTGTCCTTGATGTGAACCACTCCTACAACTACGGAGGCCGCAGTGAGGGCGATCTGGTGAGCGATGTTGTCACGCTCAAGACATGGACTCCGGGAGAGGGAAGCGAGCCATCCTTGGCGCTTTCGAGCAAAGTCCCGGCTCCGAAATCACCCAAACTGCCGCTGACTCCGGAAGTCCAGAAGGCCGCCGACGAGCACACGCAGCCAGCCGATTTCACCAGTCCGCTGCTGACAAAATTCTCCGGACGCGAAACCCACATCCGCGCCTGGGTCATCCTGCCGCCCGCGTATAGCGAGCACCCCAGGGAGAAATACCCTACCGTCTACTGGACGCACGGCTTCGGCGGCAATCTCATGTACGCAAAAGCGCAGGGCCAGATGATCTACGCCCGCATGGCGCAAGGCAAAATGCCGCCCATGATCTGGGTCATGCTCGACGAGTCGCTCGCCACCGGCACCCATGAATTTGCCGACTCCGTCAACAACGGTCCGTGGGGCGCTGCTCTCACGACGGAATTCATTCCCTGGATCGAATCGAAATATCGCATGGACGCGAAAGTCAGCGGCCGTTTCCTCGAAGGCCACTCTTCCGGCGGATGGGCGACGCTTCAGCTGCAGGTCAACTACCCGAAGATCTTCGGCGGCACATGGTCCACTTCACCCGACCCCAGCGACTTCCACAGTTTCAGCCAAATCGATCTCTATGCTCCGCACGCGAATCTCTACCGCAGACCGGACGGCAGCGCATACCCCATCATTCGTGACCACGAAAAAATCCTCGACACCATGGAGCAACTCGCCAGGCAGGAGCGCGTTCTCGGCGACTACGGCGGACAGCTAGCCTCTTTCGAATGGGTCTTCTCGCCGCGCGGCGCCGATGGCCGTCCTCTGCAGATGTTTAACCGTGACACCGGAGATGTTGACTCCGCAGTCGTCGCTTACTGGCGCGATCACTACGACCTCGCTCACATTGTTGCGACCGACTGGAAGAATCGCGGCAGCGACCTGCGCGGCAAGATCCATCTCATCGTTGGAACAGCGGACACTTTTTATCTCGACGGCGCAGCCCATAAATTCGAAGCCGTCTTGAAGGGACTGAACGGCGATCCACACTTCACATACGTCGACAACCGCACCCACTTCGACCTGTATAAAGAGGGCGACGACCGCATGGCTCTCTTCGACAAGATCGCAACCGAAATGTACGCCGTCGCCAGACCGGGAAAGAAGTAGCAGTGTGCCAGTCACGGTACAAGCTGTCATCCTGACCACCTGACAATGCGAAAATGGAACGAACCCACCCCGTCACCTCTGTGATTGGCTAACCCTACCCCCATAACCCCCGGCACGGTATACTGGTAGATGTGACAGCGACCACACTTGACCCCCTTACTGTTGAGCCTATCGATGGCTCCGTATCCTCGACCAAGCGCGTTCTCCTCCTCAAGCCTCGCGGCTTCTGTGCGGGTGTCGTGCGGGCGATTGATATCGTCAAGATCGCCCTCGAAACCTTTGGCGCGCCGATTTACGTCCGCAAGGAAATCGTCCACAATCGCTTTGTTGTGAATGAGTTGGCAGAAAAGGGCGCTATTTTTGTTGACGAGATCGACCAGGTTCCCGAGGGCATGCGCGTCATCTACAGCGCTCACGGGGTGTCTCCTGCGGTCCGCCAGCGCAGCAAGGATCTGAAGCTCAAGGTCATCGACGCCACCTGCCCGCTCGTCACCAAGGTCCACGTCGAAGCCGTCAAGTTCGCGAAACAGGGCTACTCGCTCGTGCTCGTTGGCCACCGCGATCACGACGAAATCGAAGGCACCTTCGGCGAAGCCCCGGACGTGACCCAGATCGTCTCCAGCGCCGCTGAAGTGCAGACGCTCGAAGTGCCCGACCCGAACCGCGTCGCCTACCTCACGCAGACCACGCTTTCGCTCGACGAAGCGCGCGACATCATCCATGCGCTCAAGGAAAAATTCCCCAACATCATCGGCCCACATTCGCAGGATATCTGCTACGCCACCGAGAACCGCCAGACCGCCGTCAAGAATGTCGCCCACAACGCTGATCTCGTTCTCGTCGTAGGCTCGAACAACAGCTCTAACTCGAACCGGCTGGTCGAAGTCTCGCGCAACCTGGGAACGAATGGCTACCTGATCGACAACTCCGAGGCCATCGATCCGGCATGGATTGAAAGCGTCTCGACGGTGGCCATTACGGCGGGCGCATCAGCCCCGGAAATCCTGGTCGAAGACGTGGTGAATTATTTGCGTCAAAAAGGCTTCGCCAGCGTCGAAGAAGTAGAAGTGATGCCGGAAAACGTCAGGTTCGGTCTACCGCCGGAGATAGTTCAGGCAATTGCATCCGCTCCAGCGCCAACGCCTGCGTCTGTTTAAGTAACGGTCAAGAGAAATATTCAAGGCAGTGGATTGAGTCTTAGCCCTGAGCCCGCAAATGGAAGGTCTTCAGGGTTCGAAATTAAAAGTTTAGCGACAGAATGAGCACATCTACCGGAACAGCAAAACGCGGCGACAGTACCCCCAGATTCGGCAGAATCGACGCCGCCCTGGAGTCGGTCGAAGCCGCCATCAAGCGTTCTCGCGATTACATTTTCTCCATTCAGGATTCGGAAGGTTTCTGGTGCGGTGAGCTCGAAGCCGATTCGATGCTCGAAGCCGACTACATCTTCGTGCATCGCTTCCTCGGTACCGGCGATGAAGCTAAGATGCGCCGTGCGCTCACTGAAATGCTCCGCTTCCAGAACGACGACGGCAGCTGGAGCATCTACCCCGGCGGTCCCGGCAATATCAGTCTTGCCGTGAAGTGCTACTTCGCCTGCAAGCTCATGGGCATGAGGCCCGACGAGCCTATCCTGGTCAAGGCGCGCGAGTGGATTCTTGCCCACGGCGGCGTCGTCGAGTGCAACACCTTTACCAAGATTTATCTCTGTGCCCTTGGGCAATACGAATATGACGCCGTCCCCGCCGTTCCGCCGGAGATCGTGCTCTTCCCCAAGTGGTTCTACTTCAATATCTACGAGATTTCCTCGTGGTCGCGCGCCATCCTGGTGCCGCTGTCGATCGCGTATGCGAAAAAACCATTCAAGAAAATTCCGCCGGAGCAGGGAATCGACGAGCTTTTCGTCGGGGGCCGCGAGAACGCGAACCTGCACCTCAAGTGGGACAGCAAGCACTGGATCAGCTGGCGGAATTTCTTCCTCATGTGGGACCGCATCGCTCACTGGGCTGAGCGCATTCATATTCGCCCGCTGCGCAAGGTCGCTCTCAAACAGGCAGAAAAATGGATGCTGGCCCGTCTTGAGATGTCCGACGGCCTGGGCGCCATTTATCCGGCCATGCTCAATGCCATCGTCGCGCTACGCTGCCTTGGCTATTCGCTGGATGACCCACAGGTCATCCGCGCCATGGACGAATTCGAGAAGCTGGGCATCGACGAGCCCAACGGCTCCGCAGATTACGCTGAGCCGACCTTCCGCATGCAGCCCTGCATGTCCCCTGTGTGGGATACGGCGCAGGCTGTTTACGCCCTCGGTGAAGCCGGAGTGGACCGCAACGACCCACGCATGCTCAAGGCTGCCGACTGGATGCTCTCGAAGGAAGTCCGCCACAAGGGCGATTGGGCGATGAAGGTCCGGCATGCAGAGCCGGGCGGCTGGTACTTCGAGTTCAACAATGAGTTTTACCCGGATGTTGATGATACGGCACAGGTTCTGCTCGCGCTGAATAAGGTCGATAACCCCCGCGAGCGCTACCAGCACGATGTCTGCCTGCGTGCCATCGACTGGATCTTCGCCATGCAGTGCCGGAACGGTGGCTGGGCCAGCTTCGACAAAGACAACACGAAGATGATCTTCCAGTACATCCCCTTCGCTGACCACAATGCGATGCTTGACCCGCCGACCGTCGACATCACCGGTCGCATATTGGAGATGCTGGCCATCTACGGCTACACGCGCAAAGACAAGCGCGTGGAAAAAGCTATCAAGTTCATTTACGACGAGCAGGAGCCTGACGGCAGCTGGTTCGGTCGCTGGGGCGTTAACTATCTCTATGGAACCTTCTTAGTTCTGCGCGGTCTCGAAGCAATCGGCGTCTGGAACCACGAACCGCAGATACAGCAGGCCGCCGAGTGGATCCGCATGGTGCAGAACTCGGACGGAGGCTGGGGCGAAAGCTGTGGCAGCTACGACGATCCCAACACGCGTGGTGTCGGCGTCAGCACTCCATCGCAGACTGCATGGGCGATTCTCGGCTTGCTGGCCGCAGGCGACAATCGCAGCGACAGCGTCGCAAAGGGTGTCCGCTGGCTGCTCGATCATCAGCTTGCAGGCGGCAACTGGGACGAGAGCATCGGTGAGGGAGTGGCTCGTCAGGCAATTTACACCGGCACCGGTTTCCCGCGAGTCTTTTACCTCGCCTACCATGAGTATCGGAACTACTTCCCATTGCTGGCGCTCACGAATTACAAGCGAGCCATGGAACGCAGCGCATGACAACTTAGTTGTCATCCT
>JAATFH010000549.1 GCA_015655315.1 Terriglobales bacterium | reverse complement strand
GACACCCGCGCGGTGATCGCCCATGCCGAGACGCTGAATGCGGTCTCAGTGCCCATCCTGGGTGAAGGACACCTGCAGGCCATCTCCGGCGATCAAAACAAGTGGCTGATTCGCTACCAGCCCTTTAAAGGAGAAGATAGAACCCTCACCGAAGTGCAGTCTTACTGCCACCCCACGCAGGAAACGATCAGCAGCGAGGTTACGCTGATCATGACCTGCCCGCGCTCCGGCAATGACCACCAGGTGCTTGCCGTGGACCTCGAAGGGAAGACGCTGTGGCAGCAGCGTTGGGAGAGCCGCTATATCTGGCCCACCTTCCAACTGACGCAGGATGGAAGCCGCTTCGCTTACAGTTCGCTGCAGATCTCGCATCCGGTCGGCACCATGGACCCCATTGACGAATCCGACATCGTGAATCAAATGATCGGGGTTTTCGATACGAAAACAGGTCAGCTCCGGATGGTAAAGAACGCCACGCCCATCCTCAGCGCGGGACAAAATTATGCGCTCTCACTCGATGGCCTGCGGTTTGCGATTTTGCGCGAGGGCGCGATCGAAGTCTATGATCTGCCGCCTGTCTCCGCGCCTGCTCCGCCGCTGACAAACGCCGGTCACTGATATTGACTGGGCGGTATCGACATAGAAGCGGCGAGAGGAAGATTTATTTTCAACAAGGAATTGTCATCCTGAGCCGAGGCGAAGGATCTGTTTTTCTTTCGGTCGGCAGAATGTGAGCGGACGGGAAAAAGCAGATCCTTCGACTGCGTATGACGCAAAAAAACGCGTCATACTCCGCTCAGGATGACAATCAGGGTGTTCTATATGTCGATACGATTTAAAGCTTGAACAGTTCGCGCAGCCTGCGCGTCTGAGCGCGGCTCACAGGAATTTCCGTCTGCTTTTTGTCGTCCATGCGCAGCTGGTAGCTGCTCTTGAACCACGGCACCACTTCCTTGATGTGGTTGATATTGACGACATAAGAGCGATGCGCGCGCCAGAAGATCGATGGATCGAGCAGTTCGAGCAGTTCTTCCAGCGTGCGGCACTTCGATTGGCCTTCGAGCGTGGGCGTCACAGCCGTGATCACCCCTTCGTCAATCGAAGCGAAACAGATATCTTTCTGGTCGATCAGAAGAAGACGGCTTTGCGCCTGCAAAACAATCTTGCCGCTGTGGCGCTGCGGCTGTTGTTGCTGCTCGATGAGTTTGAGGAGCGCCCCGATGCGAATGTCGCCGCTCAGATCGCCATGCTTCGTCGCGCTCTCTTCGTGCGAATGCACTTCCTGCAATCGCAGCCGTGCGCGCTCCAGCGCCTGCAGCACGCGCGCCTTGTCAAAGGGCTTCAGCAGGTAATCGATAGCGTTCACGTCGAACGCCTTGACCGCATACTGATCGAAGGCTGTAGCAAAGATGATCTGAGGAAGATGCTCCCCGTCGCCATGTTCGAGCAGCTTCTTGAGCACGGCAAAACCGTCCAGCCCCGGCATCTGCACATCGAGGAAGACGACATCCGGCTGGTGCGTGCGAATCAGGACGACGGCCTCGATGCCGTTTGTTCCCTGGGCCAGCACTTCGACGGTACCCGTCGTGTCGAGCAGATACTTCAGCTCTTCACGCGCAAGCTCCTCGTCATCGATGATGAGTGCGGTCATCGCCATAGGGAACAAAGATCAAGTATAGGAAGCGATGGAAAGCGCGGTCAAACGCGGGCGCCTGGATGGGTAAATACTAGCTGCGGAAGGCGTGCAGACGCGCCGGACGGTTATCCGAGGCGAGATCGTGTCCGCAGTTCACGCAAAAGAGATCGGTGATGCGCACGCTGCGATAGCAGTTTCCGCAGGACGCGGAAACCTGGTACGCGCATTGCGGGCAGTAGTGGTATTCGCTCTGCACGCGCGTGCCGCAGGCAGGGCAAAGAGAAATGATCGGTTGGCGGAGCAGGAAATAAAGCACAGCGCCGATGCCTCCAGGCATCACCAGGCAGATGACCATCCAGATACGCACGCTCATGCCGCGGCGCGGTGAATCGTTGCTGATGTATCCCACCATGAGCATGTACAGCGACGCCAGCGCGCCCCAGGAAAGCGCAAAGTAGAGCCGCAGTCCGATCGGCGGTCCCGGATGATGACGTTCATGAGGAAACACAACCCAGAAGAGATATTGCATGACCACAAAGGCCAGCAGTGCAGCGGCAACCGACCAGCGGGGAATCAGCTTTAGCTCGCTGGAGAAGGATGACTGCGACTCTTCCCGGATTGGATAGTTAGGTGCCATAACCGGCTACCGCCGCCCGTGGATCTGTTCCTGACCCTTGAAGATGATGAGTGCCGCAACAATCGTCGAAAAAAGCAGCAGTACCAGCACCATCACCATGCCCGGCAGTTCGAACCACTGTTCGCCGCCAAGAAAATCGTCGACGGTGCTCCAGATAGCGGGTGTCAGCACCATGGCCAGCACAGTAATGGTCAGCACCACGATGCCCGTATTGCGGCGGCTCCGCCGCCTCTGCTCACGCAGCTCCGCCGCTGCCTGCATGACGGCGCGCCGCGTTTTCTGGACCACCATCATGTCGGCAGTCGCATTCATGCCGGCAAGCATTTCTATGATCTGCGGGTCCGAAATGTGAGAATCAGTCTGTGGATTGGTTTGAGGCCCCAAAGGGTTCACGACGCCTCCTGTTGTCCGGTCATCGCTTCCAGTCGGGGCTTCAGCGAAGCCAGCCCGCGGTACAAACGCGATTTCACCGTGGAGAGGGGAGCCGCTGTTACCTGGGCGATCTCGTCGAGCGAAAGTTCTTCATGGAAGCGAAGCACCAGTACTTCGCGGTGCAGCGGATCGAGGGTCAAAAGCAGCCTGCCGACAAGCTGGCCGTTTTCATAGCCCTGATAGAGATCAAATGGATTCGGACCATTGCTGGGAACTTCGAATGTGCGCTCATCTTCATTGCTCTCGCACAATTCGTCGAGGCTCACCATGGTGCGCTTGCGCCGCATGTCGATCACAAGGTTGCGTGCAATGGTAAAAAGCCACGTATCGAAACGGGCATTACCGTTGTACTGCGAACCGCGCATCAGCACGCGCATCCACGTCTCCTGGAAGAGATCTTCCGCCATCTCCCGGTTGCTCGTCAGGTAGAGCAGGTAGCGCAGCAGCCGGTGCTGGTATTGGACGATCAGTTCATCCAGCAGTCCTTCGTCATGGCGCTTCAGTCCTTGCGCGATCAGGGCATTCTCCTGCCGCGACTGTGTTGTCAATGAGATGGATGCTGTGCTCATACTAGGTTGTGAGACGGAATCTGTTCCGCCAAAGACTCTCTTCGAGAGAAAATTCTGCACTTTTTCGATCGGGCTCATGGCAAATTTCCAGGCAGCGGATGAGACCATGTGGCGCAGCTGAAAGAACGATCCGCTAACACTTTGATTATCGGGCAGATAGATAGGATGCGGCAAGCGATACACTGTATAGGATGGAAGTTCTTTATGGTCTGCACCCGGTTGAGGAGGCACTGCGCGCCGGTAGCCGCCAGTTTGACCATGTCTGCGTAGCTCGCGAACGGCATGACCAGCGCCTGCAACGCATCATCGACGCCTGTCGCGAAGCAGGCGTCCGCCTGCGCTTCGAGCCGCGCGAGCACCTGACCAAGCTGGCTAAAACACCCGGTCATCAGGGCATCGTCGCGGTCGTGCGCGCCAAGGAAATGCTCGACCTCGAAGATCTGTTCGAAGCTCGCGCAGGGAATCCGCGCCTGCTCCTTGCCCTCGACGGCGTCGAAGACCCGCAGAACCTCGGCGCGCTGCTTCGCACCGCCGACGGAGCCGGAGCCGATGGCGTTATCCTCACCGAGCGCCGCTCCGCCCCTCTGAGCCCCGTGGCCATCAAAGCTTCAGCCGGAGCGGCCGAGCACGTGCCCATCGCCCGCGTCGTCAACCTCAGCCGTGCCCTCGAACAGCTCAAGGAACGGGATCTCTGGTGCGTGGGTCTCGACGAGCGCGGAACCATGTCTTACGACGAGTTTGATTTCACGTCTAACTGTGTGTTGGTTCTGGGACGGGAGGGCGCGGGCCTGCACGATCTGGTGCGGCGGCACTGCGATCATCTTCTCAGCATTCCCATGGCAGGCAAGGTGGCTTCGCTGAATGTATCTGTTGCCGGAGCGGTGGTTCTGTATGAAGCAGCCCGGCAGCGGCGCGCAGCGCAGGCCCAGGCGAAGATCGCCGCCCCGCAGAAAAAGAAAGAGCAAAAAGGTTTAGGTTCATGATGGTAGTAAGGCCGCTTCTCGCGGCAGTCGTATGCAGTGCCGTTGTC
>JAATFH010000533.1 GCA_015655315.1 Terriglobales bacterium | reverse complement strand
GTGGTGCCTTCCATGCGCGGCATGAACTCGACGGTACCGGCGTCGCCAATGTCCTGAATGAGCCGGTTGATGATGGCGTAACCCAGCTCGCGATGGGCCATCTGACGGCCTTTGAAGCGCAGCGAGGCCTTCACCTTGTCGCCTTCGGTCAGGAAGCGGACAGCCTGATTCTTCTTGGTCTGGTAGTCGTGCTCGTCGACGGTGACGGAGAACTTGACTTCCTTGACGACAATGATCTTCTGCTTCTTGCGGGCTGCGCGTTCGCTCTTGTCTTTTTCGTAGAGGAACTTGCCGTAGTCCTGAATGCGGCAGACCGGGGGAACTGCGGTCGGCGATACTTCCACGAGATCGAGGCCGCGCTCACGGGCAATCTTCAGTGCGTCAAATGGCACCATGATGCCAAGCTGCTCGCCCTTGTCGTCGATCACGCGCACTTCACGCGCGCGGATTCTTTCATTGATACGGATAAACTGTTTTGCTGAACGTTTGTCTAACTGTGCGATGGGTTTCCTCCAAGTTGTGGCAGCGCCATGTACCTACTCAGTATAACAAGCAGGCCTACCCTTTTTGTGATGCGGATAGCCCGAGATTGCCATTCTTTTTCTACGGATGCAGCGGATTTGCGGAAAGTCCGGCTTCTGTCAGGCGCGTGGCCTGCACCAGCATGGTGCGATTTGGCGGGCAAGTCGTTGCAACTTCAACCTTGATGAAATTATCGGACAACGCCGGGGTCGTCTCGGCATCGCCTCCCCGGAGGGTGACCACGCTCAGTTTCCGTCCGAGAAAGCTCTGCCGGAAGGCCCGGTTCTTCTGATCTGCCAGGGTGCGTAGAGTCTCCATGCGGCTGCTGGCAACATGTGCCGGAACAGGTTGCTGACGATGCAGCTCTGCGGCGGGCGTGCCGGGGCGCGCTGAAAAGGGAAAAAGATGCAGGTAGGTGAAGGGCAGGGAAGCGATGAAGTCGTAGCTTTCCTGGAAATGCGTGTCGGTCTCGCCGGGGAAGCCGACCATCACGTCCGTGCCAATCGCCGCATCCGGCAGCAGTGTGCGAATCTGGCTGAGCTTTTCCGCGTAATGCCAGGGGCGGTAGCGGCGATGCATCCGGCGCAGAATCGTGTCGGAACCCGACTGCAGCGGCAGATGCGCGTGGCGGGCAAGCCGTCCCACGTGGGTGGTGAAAAGCGCCAGCAGCTCGGACGTCCAGTCCATCGGCTCAATCGAGCTGAGACGAAGACGCGGCAGCGCCGTCGTCTCAAGGATCGCCGTGACGACATCAACAAACCGTTGCGTCGGGTTCAGATCTCGTCCCCAGCGGCCCAGGTTAATGCCGGAAAGCACTAATTCCTGCCCGCCGTTTCCCACAAAACGCTCGACGGAAGCGAGGCATTCCGCAAGCGAAACCGACCGGCTGGGGCCGCGCGTCTCGGGAATAATGCAGAAGGAGCAGCGGTTGCTACAGCCGTCCTGAATCTTCAGGTTCGGCCTTGTCTGGTCTGCGTCTTCGGTAAAAGGCAGGGTCGCGAGATCGGTATGCGCAAAGGTTTCATCCACAAAAACCGGAACGCTGTTGACCAGCTTTGCCAGTGGCACGAAGCTGGCTGGCTCGACGATACCGGGCACGACCAGGGACTTGTGACTGTTGCCGATCACCGTACTCACGCCTTCGATCGCAGCCAGTTCCTGCGGAGCGCGCTGCGCGTAGCATCCCGTGACAACGATCTTCGCCTGCGGATTTCTGCGGTGGACGCGGCGAATAAAGGCGCGCGCGCCGCTGTCGGCGTCCGCCGTGACGCTGCAGGTGTTCACGACGACGACATTGGCGCTGGCAAAATCCGTCGCCGGATCGAGGCCGCGCTGGCGCAGCCCTGCCGCAATCGCCTCGCCGTCGGAGCGGCTGGAGCGGCATCCAAAGTTCTCGACATGGTATTCTGCCACGTTGTTTAGTGTAACAATGGAGACTCGCGGCAACGGAGTCCCACATACACCATTTCGTAACGCGCTGAACTGGATGTAGCCTTTAATCGGAATCAATGCTTTTCAAGCAGGCAGAAAAAGCAGGAGTTTATATGAAGCGGCGTATTTTACTGGTGGATGATGAACTGGCGGTTCTGCTCACGCTGAAGGCGGTACTGGAGTTCAACGGCTTCGAGGTGGAAACGGCTGCATCGGCTCGTGAAGCCAAGTCGAAGCTCAAGAACGGCCAGTTCCACATGGTAATTACAGACATGCGCATGGAAAGCGAGAACGCGGGTCTGGAAGTAGCGCAGGCAGCCAAGAAAGCTCCGTATCAGCCGGCGGTTGCCATGCTGACCGCGTTTCCACTGCCCGGCGACGACTGGCAGGACCAGGGCGCTGACGAGATGCTGGTAAAGCCGATGAATACCCAGGACCTGCTGGTGCAGATCGAGGCTTTGCTGGTCACGCATGAAGACAGCAAACGCGGCGCCAAAAAGCAGCCGGCACTGGTCACGGCAGACAAGACTGCGGCGAGAAAGACCCGCACAGCGGCGCGCAAAGCCGTGGCAACGAGCTGATTCTCTATTTCAAAAGCCCGGGCAGGAATTAAAGAGGAGCTGGCGGCTGTTGTGCCGCCACCGGGACAATCCGTTTTCGCTGAAAGCATTCGCGGCAGAGCACAGGCCGTCCCTGTGTCGGCTTAAACGGTACAGTCGTCTCATGACCGCAATCCGAGCAGGTCGTACGCGTTTCCGCCCGCACTGCCGACCCGCCCGCTGCCCGCTTCGCTTTGCAAAGCTTGCACCGCTTGGGATCGTTCCGGAATTGCTTGTCATGAAAGAAAAGCTGTTCCCCTGCGGTAAATACAAATTCATTTCCGCAATCCACGCACTTGAGAATCTTATCGACGAACTCCATCTCACGTTCCCCAGCCGAACTGCCGAGATACCGCAGCACCGGCTTCAGAGCCCAACTCACACAGGCATAGTGAATTGAAGCGACTGATCGTAGCGAACTTCTTTGGTGAACTTCTTACGGCGATTGTTGCGAGGGGCCCGGCCGCGGTGAGGGGCGGCGACTACCGGTTGCTTAAGCGACCCGGTATGACACGCCGAGAGGCATGCCGAGGGAGATACGGTACTTTTTATATCAGCCCCGAAGCTTTCATTGCTACGGGGCTGTCAACGCATGATGGATAGGGAGGGTTTGGTTAATCCTGCTCTTTACGAGCCTTTTTGCGGTTCCGCTTGCGTGCTAACGCCTCTTTGACACGGCGCTTTTCACCGGGCTTCAGGTAAAAGGAGTGACGCTTGACTTCCTTGATGATGTCCTCCTGCTGTACCTTACGCTTGAACCGGCGCAACGCATTTTCGAGCGGCTCGCCTTCCTGCACACGAACCTCTGCCAACTGAACTACACCTCCAAACCGACCCACTAGGGCCCATATAGAATATCAGCATTTTCCGTATAAGCGGTGAAGTGATTTTAAGTCGCTCATATACCGGTATTTAGCAGGTATTCAGCCGGAATTAAGGTTAATCCGGCAAGGGCTCAGGACAGGCCCAGCCTTTGCGGGAACTCGTCCAATTCTTCATTTTCCGGCAGCGCTAAACGTTCGCGGATGAAGTTGCGCTGATAACGCTGCAACAGGATGTGGGCTTCAAGAACTGCGAGTGCCGCGATTGCGAAGTGCCAGATGCTCTGCTCAATCCATTGACCCATCTCAACCGCCGTCTGCATGAACGGCACGAAGAGCACAAGAAATGCGGCGATGTAGAAAGCCAGGTTTCGCTTGGAATATACGAGCGGCACAGTGAAAGGCACGGATAGAAAGCGCAGGAAGAGCGCGTCGACCAGGAGAAGGCATATTCCCTGGGCCACGAGCAACTGCGCGAGCATCTGTGGCCAGCCAGGAAATTCGGAAGGACTGAGCAGTTTTGCCAGCACGAGAACAGCGATAGTAGCCAGCACTGCACGGGGCAGAGTCCAGCGCAGCGTAGCAGCAATGTGGTCGGGGGCGGGGCGGGAGCCAATGACCTGGAAGGGCCAGTTTGCCTTCAATTCGACCGGCGTCATGAAGGCCACTTTCAGGCCGGAGACAACGAGGAAGGCGACAACGGGGATGGCCGAGCGCAATCCAAAACTGGAATAGACGATGCTGGTGTGGCCGTTCTGCTGACTAAGACCGATGGTCATTGCGATGAGGAGCGCGAGGCCCGCGCCTCCATACATGGAGAAGTAAACGCGGTGGTGCGGGGCGCGCTTGAGGCTCAGGCTGATGAAGTGATAGACCGCCCGCTGCGAGGGCCGCAAGATGAAGGTCGCGTGCAGAAGGGCGTCTTTTGCGGCGGCGAGCCAGTTGCGCGACTGTTTTGCGATGTGGCCTTCGACGGCAGTGCGTACTTTTCTGCGATAGGCCAGCGGATAGGTGAGAGCAGTGAGCGCGAGGACGATGAGCAGCGCGAGCGCGCCCTTTGCTGCAAGGACGCGAAAGATGGGGGCTGCGGCTGATCCTTCGATCAGGGTCTGATAGAGGCCGAGGAACCAGAAGGGCGGGAACCATTGCACAATCGGATTGCTCGATGTGAGCAGAATTTGAAGGTCGTGCGATAGAAGCGGGAAGAGAAAGAGGACGATCAGCAATGCGCACAATGACAACGCCTGGAGGACCGGCGAGATCCAGCGGAAGATTCTTTCGCCGAGCAGGTTGAGCAGAATTCCCTGCAGCGAGACGAAGAGCGCGGCGGTAAAGAAGCCGCCCGATGCGACGGCGAGAATGTGCGCGAAGAGATGGCGGATGACGCTCGGCTCATCCGCAATGAGCGGCAGAAAGATGGTTCCCATCACTCCGCTGGCGAGCAGGAAGAGCGTCAGGAAGAGGCCGAGAGCGGCGATTTTGGCGATGAAGAGCTTGCGTTTGGGAACGGGGAGAGGAGTGAGCACGAGCACGTCGATGAGATCGGGAAAGAGCAGGTCCCACTCGAAGACAGTTGCCGCACCCATTGCGATGCTCGCATACATGACATAGAAATAGTGGTCGCTGACGCGCGGCCAGTAGCCGCGTGGAGCGGTATTCGGCGGGAAGATGAAATATGAAGGGATAAGCGAGAGCGCGAACATCATCCCCGGAGTCGCGATAAAGCACAGTACCTGGATGACGCGAACTGCATTGTCGCCATCGCCTGAAGTGAGAGGGTTGTCGAAGAAGCGATCGAAGAAATGCCGCGTGAGGGTGGCAGAGGTGTCTACGCGAACGATTTCTTTTGGGGCAATTTTGGCCTGTACTTCGAGCGAAAGGACAGGATGGTCCGGCTGCGAAAAAATCTGGAAGACACTAGGCATGGGTTGCCCTCATCACTTCGATCATTTCGTTGGCAACGGTTTTCGTGTCCTGCTGCTGGACTAGTTGGGCGAAGACACTTTCAAGGCTAGGTAGTTGCATGAGCTGCGTCAGCTCGGACGGCGCGGCGTTGGCGCGAATCTTTCCCTGCGAGATCACGATGACGCGGCTGCAGACCTGCTCGACAACCTCAAGCACGTGGGAGATGTAGAGGATCGCCTTGCCCTCTGCGGCGAGCGCTGTAAGCAGATCTTTAAAGAGCCGCGCGGACACCACATCAAGTCCTGACAGGGGCTCGTCGAAGATGAGCAGCTGCGGGTTATGCATGAGGGCGGCTGCGATGAGGACGCGCTGCTTCATTCCTTTTGAGTAGAGCGAAATGGGCGAATAGCGCCAGGATTCGAGCCCCAGCAGCTTGAGCAGCGTGTTGGCTTTGAGCGCGATGAGCTTCTCGGTCATACCGCGCAGGCGGCCGACCAGCTGGAGGTATTCGAGCCCGGAGAGATGGGTGTAGATGTGCGCTTCTTCCGGCACGTAACCCAGCATCGAGCGGAAGACGACGAGGTCGTCATGGATGGGCTTGCCGCGAAACAGGACTTTACCCAGATTCGGCTGCAGGAGTCCGGTGATGATTTTGACAGTGGTGGACTTGCCGGAACCATTGGGGCCCAGGTATCCGTTGATCTCGCCTGCGTTGAGCTGGAAGCTCACGTTCTCTACCGCGGCAATGCCGCGATAGCGCTTGGTGATGTTCTGCAGTTCCAGGACAGGGACAGTTTTCATGCACCCTATGTAGCAAACTACCTATACGCTCGTCAAGTAGCATGCTACATAGGTATAATGCCCCGCATGGGAGCCGAGGCAAAACTTTCGCACACCGCCGCCCTGATTCTGCGCGCCATCAGCGCCGGTTACATCTATGGTTTTAGCGTGATGGAGATGACCGGCCTGCCGAGCGGCACCGTGTATCCGGCGATGCGGCGGTTGGAGCGCGACGGGCTGATCCAGTCGAAGTGGGAAGCGGAGACGATCGCGACTGCCGAGCAGCGTCCACCGCGCAAATACTACAAGGTGACGCGTGCCGGAAAAACGACCCTGGAGGCGTCGCTCAAGCGCTATCCGCTACTGGAAAAAATGATCCCGCAGTCGGAAGAGGAGCACGTATGAAGCGCCTTCTAATCTACGCCCACATGCTTGCTCTGCACGGCGCATCCCGCATCGTTCCCGAAGAAGAGCGCAGGGAATGGCTCAAAGAATGGAAGTCCGAGTTGTGGCACGTCGCCAGCCTGCATACCGGCGAGAAGACCACGGCCTTTGTGGCAGGAGCGTTTCGCGACGCTTATGTGCTGCGAGCCGATCTTCGCGTTGCGCGTGTGCGTAGATCGCATGCGTTCGGCTCTTCCCCGCTGCTGTGTCTGCTTTTTCTTCTGGTGGCGGCATTGACCAGCATAGGAATTGCGTTTCTGCTGCCGGGAACGCGTGCCGCACTGTTGCCTTCGCCCTATCGCGATGCGCGCACACTGGTTGTCGTCTCGCGCGATGGTACCGCGCACAGCCTGCAGCCGAGTGTTTCCCTGGATGAGTTCCGTTACTGGCAGCGCTCTGCGCAACATGTATTTTCCGATCTCGCGTTTTACCAGATTGTGCGCAGGCAGCTCCATATCGGCCATGGCGCCGCAGTTGAGCTTTCCATTGCCCGCGCAACGGAGAACCTCCCCGATCTTTTGCAGACTCCCTCTTTCACTGCAAGCACTCGGTCAACAAACGACATGCCGAGGCTCATCCTGAGCGAAAGCGCCTGGCGCAGCTATTTTCACGCGGACCCGCACGTCGTTGGGCGCGTCGTCTTCGTTCTGGGAGAGAAGGCGAGCATCGCGGGTGTCGTCCGGTCTGATGCGTGGCGGCTCCCCGGAAAAGCAGACGCGTGGCTGCTGGAGAGCGAAGCGCACATTGGCATGCTGCCCTCTCAAGCGATGGGTTTTGTCGTCGCCCGCATGCAGCCTTCGCTCACGCACGATCCTGCCGAGGACCGCTGGCATATGACCGTTCCGTTGGCAGGCGGCGTGGACGGCTTCGAGTGTGTTTCAGTCAGACACTTCGCACGCGATCCATTCGTCTTCTTCGCCTTTGCGGCGCTTCTGGCACTTCTGGCGCTCCCGGCTACAACATCTCTTCCGCTGGGAGAATATCCCTACAATCCGCAGCAGCAGTCGCTGTCGCTGCGGTTGCGGCGCTGGCTTTTTCTCACCGCAAAGCTGGTGTTGATCGTGCCCGTTGCCTGCTTCGCCTCGCTCGATGTGGCGCAGCTCTTTTCCGACGTCCAATCTGTGCAGCTGATGGTTACATTTGTTGCCATGCTTGCCGCCCTGCGCTGGGTGCTGCGCGATCAGCGCCGCCGCTGCCCGGTCTGCCTGCAGTTGCTGCGCAATCCGGTGCATGTCGGTCAGCCCTCGCGAAATTTCCTCGCCTGGAACGGCACGGAGCTGATCTGCGTTGTCGGCCACGGCTTCCTGCATGTTCCCGAGATGCCGACAAGCTGGTTCAGCACGCAGCGCTGGCTGTATCTCGACGCATCGTGGAGAGTCATCTTCCGTCCGCCGGAGGTGGCCCGCACTACCTGACCGCGTCTCCGGCTACACTGGGAGAAGGAGAGGTGCAAGGCCATGATCCGTTCCTATCAAGGGCACACGCCTGTGATTCCGGAGAACTGCTACGTAGACATTTCTGCCCAGGTTCTGGGCGACGTGGTTCTCGGTGAGCACTCCAGCGTCTGGATGAATGCCGTCGTACGCGGCGATGTGAACTCCATCCGCATCGGCGTTCACTCCAACATTCAGGACTGCGCCGTGCTGCACGGCATGCGCTATATGTATCCGGTGATTGTGGGCGATTACGTGACCATCGGCCACAATGCCACCGTCCATGGATGTGTCATCGAAGATTGCTGCCTGATCGGCATGGGCGCTGTGATCCTCAATAACGCGCACATTGGCGAAGGCTCAATTATCGCTGCCGGAGCGCTCATCCCGGAGAATGTGAAGATTCCACCGCGTTCCCTGGTAGCAGGTGTGCCGGGAAAAATCCGGCGTGAGCTTACGTCTGATGACCGCGATGAAATTCTGAAATACGCCCGCAACTATCTCGATTACACAAAGATTTATCTCGAAGAGCAGAAAAACTGGAAATAATGTAAGCACAGCTTCCAGCTCAAATCATGCAAGAAAAGAACGACGCTCTTTTTGTCTCTACGCGCCGGCAACTGTTGTGTGGCCTCGGCGCCACTGCGGTAGCCGGTATGTTTTCCGGATGCGGCACAACCCTCAATGGCATTAGCAGAACCCCGTTAGCCGGCTCCGAACAGCCTGTTCCCACCGGACCTCTTCTAATTGCCGAGGTCACAGTCAGTGCTAGCACCAGCGGCGAAATAGGCGACCGATTCGCCGGGTTCAGCTATGAGAAAAGTGCGATGCACGAGCCGCTTTTCACGGGTAAAAATGACGACCTGGCTGCCCTTTTCCAGCGGCTCGGTCCTGGCCTTCTGCGCATTGGTGGAAATAGCGTCGAGTTAACAAATTGGAATAGCAAGGGAGTGGGTCAGACGCGGGGGGAAGTCGGACCGTCCGACATAGACGCGCTGGTAGCATTTCTGCGGAAGACAGACTGGAAAGTTCTCTACGGATTGAATCTGGCGAAGTCCACGCCGGAGTTGGCTGCTTCCGAGACAGCCTATGCGATCAAGGCTCTCGGCTCGTCTCTTGTGGGAATCGAGATCGGCAACGAGCCCGACCTGTATCAGCCCGCCGGTTACTTTGCCGAATTTGGATATGCCGATTACTTTGCCTTATGGAGCCGGTTTGCTTCGGCCATTCAGGCGCAATCGCCGGATGTTCCCCTGACGGGTCCTGCAATCGGCGATGGCGGAAGGAACTTCTCCACCTGGACTGCGCCGTTCGCGGACAGCCTTGGGAAACAGGAAATCTCGCTCATTACCGAACATTACTATCGCGCGGACGGGAGGTCTCCCTCTTCGACGATCGAGTTGATGCTCTCGCCCGATAACAATCTCATGGCTGTGAACATGCAGCTGCAAGGTCTTGGCCAGCAGAGCGGCATTCCCTGGCGGTTAGCGGAAACGAACTCGTTTTTCAAAGGCGGAGCCAGCGGCGTGAGCAACACCTATGCCTCGGCGCTTTGGGTCATCGATGCGCTCTTCAACGTCGCCATCCATGGAGGCACCGGCGTGAATCTGCACGGCGGCGGAAACGGATCGGGATATACGCCGATTGCCGACAACAGCGGAACTGTGATCGAGGCGCGGCCGGTCTATTACGGTTTGCTGCTCTTCGCCCTGGCCGGTACCGGACAGGTGCTTGAAACTTCCATTTCCGCACATAAATTGAATGTCACCGCTTACGCCGTGCATACGCAGAGCGGCACCAATGTCGTTATCGTGAACAAAGATGCGACGCAGAACCTTGAAGTAGCGATCACTCTCCCCCATTCCGTGCAAACGGCAACACTGATGCAGATGACCGGCCCGGCGCTCGACGCGACCAGTGGTGTAGCGATCCAGGGAGCCGCCGTGAATCCGGATGGCTCCTTCGCGCCGGGAGCTGCCTATGCGCTCGCTTTTTCAGGAAGGCGGATTGCGGCGTATGTCAACGCGGCGAGCGCGGTACTGATTCAGGTGAGCTAGAAATCGCGAATTCTCAACAGATCGCCGGGAAGAAAGCCGCAGCCTGCAGCGGCAATTGCAAAAATTCGGTAAGCTGGAAAATAGGGCTTACCCACAGAAATGAGTACATTGAAAGCCGTTCGCGGCACACGGGATTTATTGCCGCCGGAAACCGAACTCTGGAATTTTGTCGAGGAGACAGCGCGCCGCGTCTTTGCGGGTTACAACTTCGGGGAGATTCGCACGCCCATTTTCGAAGACACGCAGCTCTTTGCGCGCGGCGTGGGCGAAGAGACCGATATCGTCTCGAAAGAGATGTACACGTGGGAAGACCGCGCGCGAGCGCAGTCGGAGAAAGCGCAGTCGCTCACGCTGCGGCCTGAGAACACGGCTGGCGTGGTTCGTGCCTATATCGAGCACAAGCTAGGCGAGACCGGCCTGCTGCAGAAGCTCTATTACATCGGCCCGCAGTTTCGTCGCGAGCGCCCGCAGAAGGGCCGCTACCGGCAGTTCTGGCAGATCGGAGCCGAGGTCATCGGGCCGCCCAGTGCGGGGGCAGAATCGCCGCTGCGCGATGCCGAAGTCCTCGAAATGCTGGCGACGTTTCTGGATGAGCTGGGCATCACGGGCTGGCGGCTGGAGATCAACTCCGTTGGATCGGCCACAGATCGTCCGCGTTACATTGCCGCGTTGCGCGAGGCTCTTGCTCCGGTCAAGCACCTCATGTGCGAGGACAACCAGCGCCGTGCCGAAACCAACCCGCTGCGCGTGCTCGACTCCAAAGATCCGAACGATCAGGAGATCATCGACAAGCTGCCGAAGATCGCGGACTATCTCGACGAGGTTTCCAAGGCGCATTTCGCCGCCGTTCTCGCGGCCCTTGACGCCTGCGGCGTGGAGTACGAAGTAAACCCTCGTCTGGTGCGCGGTCTCGACTACTACACGCGGACAACATTTGAATTCACGCACGGCGGCTTAGGCGCACAGAACGCATTGCTTGGCGGCGGACGTTATGACGGATTGTCGGAAGCGATTGGCGGTCCCAAGGCTCCCGGTATTGGCTTTGCCATGGGCGAGGACCGGCTGATCCTGACGCTCGAGGCGCAGGCGGCGAAGCAAACCAGCTTCGCCGATGCCTATCTTGCGCCCATGGGCGAGACGCTCAATCCGGCGGCCCTGGAATTAGCACGCGAGCTGCGCCGTGGCGGGCTGCGTGTAGAACTGGGCGATGGTGCGTTCCGTTTGAAGAAATCGTTCGAAATGGGGAACAAGTTGGCCCGCAAAATTGTGCTCTTCGGTGAAGATGAGCTGCAATCCGGTATCTTGACTGTGAAGGATTTTGCAAGCGGTGAGCAGGTGAAAGTTCCGCGCGCGGAGCTTGTGGCTGCATTGAAGCAGAATTAAGGCTTCTTCCAGAGCGCCGCTTGTCAATTTCGTTGTAAGAAACTTTGTCATCCTGAGCGTAGCGAAGGATCTGTTTTTCGCTTCCATAACCATGGCTCTCCGGGAAAACAGCAGATCCTGCCCCTTCATTACATTCAGGGGCAGGATGAGAACTTAACCTTTAGGAAGAAATCTTGCTGGACTTTTTAGGAACACTCGAACGTACACACACCTGCGGCGAGCTTCGCGCTGAAGACGCCGGGAAATCCGTTGTTCTGCTGGGATGGGTCAACCGCCGCCGCGACCACGGCAACCTCATCTTTCTCGATCTGCGCGACCGCTATGGCATTTCTCAGGTCGTGCTCGATAAGGATCTGAGTCCCGCAGGCCACGCCAAGGCCGAGCAGGCGCGGCCCGAATACGTCGTCGCCGCTATCGGAAAGGTGCGCCTTCGCGGAAAGGACGTTATCAATCCCAAGATGACGACCGGCGAAATTGAAATTGTCGCCGAAGAGATTCGTATCCTGAACGACGCGAAGGTTCCGCCCTTTTCGCCTGCCGAAGACGCCATCGTCAACGAGGAAGTGCGGCTGAAGTATCGCTATCTCGATCTCCGCCGCAGCGAGATGCAGCGCAACTTCGAGGTGCGCCACAAGATAGCGCTCGCTGTGCGGCAATATTTGTCCGCGCAGAATTTCTACGAAGTCGAAACGCCCTTCATGACGCGCTCGACGCCCGAGGGCGCGCGAGACTACCTTGTTCCCAGCCGTGTTCATGCCGGAAATTTCTATGCGCTGCCGCAGTCTCCGCAGCTCTTCAAGCAGATTCTGATGATCTCCGGCTTCGACCGCTATTTTCAGATCGCCCGCTGCTTCCGCGACGAAGACCTTCGCGCCGACCGCCAGCCGGAGTTCACGCAGATCGATCTTGAGATGACGTTTCCGCAACAGGAAACGATCTTTCGCGTAGTCGAGGGGTTTCTGGCGGCGTCTTTCGCAGCCGTGGGTATCTCGTTGCCGACGCCCTTTCCGCAGATCACGTATGACGAGGCTATGCGGCAGTTCGGTATTGACAAGCCCGACCTGCGCCTGCCCGGCCTTACTGACGTGAAGCCTGCCTTCGCGGAGAGCGATCTCACAACGCTGGCCATCGATGCCGCTCTTCCTGTAGTTGCGCTGCGTATTCCGAAGGTCGGCGAGCTTTCGCGCAAAGAGCGCGATGATAACAAGCCGCTCTTCGATACACGCAAAGGGGCGAAGTACATCGACGACCTGAAGCGTCTGGAGAAGTCCTTCCCCGATGCAGTGACGAAGCTGCGCGAGCTGACGAAAGCCGAAGAAGGCGATCTGCTCATCATCGTAGCCGGGGACGCGGCGTCGCACATCAATGCCAGCGACACCAAGAGCGAGGGGCGTCTCTCCGAGCGCGAAATTGCTGTCTACTCGGCGGCGGGCAACTTCCGCGTTGAGTTGGCAAGAAAATACGCAGACCGCCACGGTGCTTTCGCGGTCACCGAGCAGGTAGTCGTTTCCCCGGAGCGGGATTCGGGCACTCTGGTCGATGGCTCGGCAGCATTCCGTCCCATCTGGGTGACGGACTTCCCGATGTTCGAGCACGACCCTGAAACAGGCAAGTGGATGCCCGCGCATCATCCCTTTACCTCGCCGCATGAAGAGGACATGGACCGGCTGGTCTCCGATCCGGCAGCGGTGCGCGCGCGCTACTACGATCTGGCCATGAATGGATTGGAACTCGGTTCGGGATCGATCCGTATTCACCGCCAGGACGTGCAGCAGCAGATCTTCCGCGCTCTCGGCATGTCGGATGAAGAGGCGAAGTCGCGCTTCGGCTTCTTCCTCGAAGCGCTGCAGTACGGCACACCTCCGCACGGCGGCATCGCACTGGGCCTCGATCGCCTGGTCATGATTCTGGCTGGAGCTTCGAGCCTGCGCGAGGTCATAGCTTTCCCCAAGACAGCGAAGGCCATCGATCTGATGGTGGACGCGCCGACGCCGGTGAGCGATGCGCAACTGAAAGAGTTACATATCAGGACGGTGCTGAAGGGTTAGCGGCTCAAGAGCGCGCTAACCCGCACGCTTTTATTTCAGGTAGCCGAATTTGTAGACGATCCCAGCGGTGCCTGCAAACTCGTTCTGAAACTGGAATCCGTAGTGGGTCGGCTGCCAGTCGGCCGTTACGCGCACGGCCCACTTCTGGTTGAGGTTGTAATCGCCCCAGGCGCCAACCGCTGCGCCGAAAGCTACCTTGTTGTTGTAAATGCTGATCTGGTAGGGCTGCACGCCGGAACTCTTGAAGCCCTGGTCAAAGGATCCATCCGCGGCTCCGATCAATACATGAAAGCCCGCAGCGTGACTTTCCTTGCGGATAATACGGAAATTCGGGCCAACCAGGAACAGGTGTTCCGACATCTTCGACTGCGTGATGTTGAACGAATTCGGCGGCACGATGATGGTGCCGTAATAGCCGCGCGCCGAGAACTCCAGCCCGAAGAGCTGTTTGAACCAGGCAGTTGCATCGCCGTTCCAGCCATTCAGGTTAATGGCCTGAACCCCTCGGCTTGGGCCAGGGTTGAAGTGAGCGTAAGAGTAGCCTCCATAAATGTCCCAGCGCTGCTGATACTGCGGCATAGTGGTAGCTGGAGCGACAGCCTGTACCTGTGCCCGAAGTGCCGTGGAAAGAGAAAAGAAAGCAAAAAGCGCCAGGGCTGCGAAGACGGGGCGAATTCTCAAAATCACGCTGCTTTTTCAAACCTCAATTTCTGAAAACATCGCAAAGAACTGCAAATACTCACGATACACGGTTGCGAGGCCGTATGTCAGTGCGGCTCAATTCATCCAGCGCCGGTCGTTCGGGTCTTTCTCCGAGCCGGTGTAACGTCCGTCCTTGTCGAAGTGCACGTCGCGGTTCTGCTTGCGCATGTAAACCTCGAACTTTTTCGCGGCGCGGCGGCGCTTCCAGCGGTAGAAATTGTTGCGTAAGCCGAAGTAGCGCTCACTCGTCGCAAAGGCATACCCGCGCCGTGGCGCAGCCTTGATGTAGAGATAGCCCGCCAGCGCTCCGCCAAGCTGCCCCAGGGCATATACCCGGCTCGCCGAAAAGACCATGGCCACGGCAATCAGCATGTAGACCATAACCAGATATTTCGCCTTCATCGTCATGGGAAGGGGAAACATCATGAATTCCATGTCGCCGTAGAGTACACCGAAGGCGACGAGCAACCCGAAGATTCCACCAAAAGCACCGGTGATGGCGAAGACGGCATCGGTATGCATCACCAGGCTCAGCCCTACAGCTGCCAAGCCGGCTCCGACGACGCTGGTGAAATACAGCTCTGCCAGCCAGCGCGGCCCATGGATCGCTTCAAGAAAGCTGCCCAGAAACCAGAGCGAGAGCAGTTCGAGAGCGGTTCCCAGGATTCCTTGATGGAAGAAACAGTACGTAATCAGCTGCCATATGTATCCATGCAGAAAGAACGGCGGAATGAGCGCACCGAAGCGCAAAACCTCATTGGCCAGCGGCGCGGACAGCAGGCCGAGCAGCAGCAGCAGGAAATAGGCGCCGACGTTCCAGAGGATAAGACCGCGCGTAAAACCGCGAAAGTCGGGAAAATTTAGAATTCCGGCAGAGCGTGGCATAGATGCTGGCTCTTATTCTCTCAGAAAACAGCGTTCCGCCGTCTATCGTTCCGGCAACGGAGCTACCGCCGGGCTGCGATGTCCCTGCGCATCGACCGAGCGCACGCCGAAAATGACGTTATCTTTCGAAATGGGCAGCGTGATCGAATACCCTCCATCCGGGGTTCCCGGCTGTTTGATCCCTTGATTCGTAGAAAACTGCCAGCCGGAGGACGTCATTTCCCTCCAGACAACCTCATACTTTGTTCCGGAAGGAGCCCCGGTGCCGCTCCATGCGAGCGTTGTATTGTTGTCGAGATCCTTCGTCAGGACACGCACATTTGCCGGAGCGGGAGGCGCATCGGCCAGCGTGGCCAGAGTTGCCGCGTTCAGGGCTGCGACGTGAGCCACGTATTGAAAATCAACATACTTCAGCAAATCGCCGTCTTCGACGCCGTTTTCCGTGCGCACGTTCTGGTGCTGGTGGTTGAAGTCCTCGCGCCACTCGGTAAAGCGTACCGCGGCAAAACCTTCCTGGTTGAACGAGGTGTGGTCGCCGCCGCGCAGAAAGCGGTCACGGCGGAATTCAAGGACAGGACGGAAATGGCTCGGCGGGGCGGATTTCCGGACATTTCCGGCGCCGTGATAGGTTTCGCTCACATCCAGAATCGAGCGAGCCAACTCACGCGAAGGCGAATCGTTTTCATAACCAAGGGACTGGATGAGCCGGGCTTGTTCCGGTGTCGCAGAAGAGGGAATCCCTTCGGAAAAGACGCGCACCAGCGATTTGTCCTGGAACGTGTCGCCCGGTGTCGTGTTGCCGCCCACGATGTCATTGTTGAGCACGCCGCCCAGATCCCAGCCCTCGGACTTGGCCAGCTTCGCCAGATGACGGCTGCCGTTCAGTCCCTGCTCTTCCCCGGCAACGGCAACAAAAACGATGGTGGCCGGGAGTTTGAGCTTCGAAAGCACGCGAGCGCATTCCAGGCTCACAGCTACGCCGGAGGCGTCATCGTTGGCCCCGGGAGCGAAAGCGTGCGTATCCTCAACATCGGTGTTTCGCGAGTCATAATGCCCCGTCACAAGGTACATGCGCTTCGCCTGGGTGGAATCCGACCCACGCAAAATGGCATACACATTGGTAATCGTGGTCGGCTGTGGGATACGGCTTTGTGGACTTTCCGTAAAAGTATCGCGTCTCACTTCAAGGCAGCCGCCGCATGCATCTGAGTAATGTTTGAATTCCGATTCGATCCAATCGGCGGCGGCGTTGATTCCCTGCCCGGCAGGCAGGTCTTTCGTCATGCTGGAAAGGGTGTTGCGCGTGTGAAAGCCAACTAATGTTTCAATTGTGTGTTGAATCTGCTGTGGGGAGATTTGCTGCAAAGCGTGTGCAATTGCAGGATCGGCGGGAGCGGGCTGTATAGGCGAGCCCACGGCGCTCAGATCGCGTGATGTATCGTCAGAGACAGCATGCGCCTGTGGCGCGGAAAGGGCGGCTGTAACGGCTGCGGCAATCGCAAGCAGCCAGAGATGAGCTTTCATCCATTTCTCCAGAATGAGGGTCCAGATGAGGAATCGTTGAATTCCACGCAAACACGCTTGACGTGCTGGCTGCTTCTCTTAAAAACTAACGAAGTTGCATCCTGTAATTTGTTCCAATCATCCTATTACTCCATTTTGAACTGGAGGGATTTATGCCGATTTGCCCAGAATGTGAGAGCGCTCTCGATTTTGACGAAGAAGATGTTGAAGAAGGCGATGTTGTCGTCTGCGACGAATGCGGAACAGAGTTTGAGATAGTAGCCACCGATCCTCTTGAGCTTTCCAAGGTAGAAGAAGATTACGAGGATGAGGACGAAGAAGCCGAAGAAGAGGACGAAGAATGAGGCATTTTTTTCAAACCGCTGCTCGCCCGAGCTATTTGCGGGCAGCAGCGATGGTAATGTTTGCAATTTGTCTGATGCTTCCCGTGGCGGGTATCGCGCAAAGCGATGCCTCCCGGTCGGTGGAAGGCAAGGTGTACGGGCCCCAGAGCGCTCCGCTTAACAGCGCGGTCGTTTACTTGCAGGATTCGAAAACGAACAACATCAAGAGTTTTATTTCGACCCAGGATGGAAGCTACCGCTTCGGGCAGCTTTCCACGAACATTGACTACCAGCTGTGGGCCGAATTCAAAGGAAAAAAGAGCGATAAGAAGACGATCAGTTCTTTCAATTCCAAAAAGCAGCTTGTCATCGATCTCCACATCAAAGACTAGGTAATTTCGACGTATAGAAGGCCTCGCTTGTCATCCTGAGCGGAATATGGCGCGTTTCTTAGCGCCGTACGTAGGCGAAAGGATCTGCTTTTTCCCTGCGCCGCCTACATTTTTTGCTGGCCGAAAAGAAAACAGATCCTTCGCCTCGGCTCAGGATGACAATTCTTGTTGAAATAAAACCTTCGCTTGCTATGTCGATACCGTCTGGCTGTGAAGGGCGGTTGTCGTCTTCAATCCACGCTGCAGATCAAGCACTTCAGATACTCCGTTTCCGGAATCGTCAAGATGACGGGGTGGTCTGCAGCCGCTCCGCGCCGTTCCAGGAGCTGGACGCGGCGGCCCGCGTCGCCCGCCGCCGCTGCTACGACTTGCTGAAAGTCCGCCAGCGAGACGTGGTGCGAGCAGGAGCACGTCACCAGCGTGCCTCCGGGACACAACATTTTCAGCGCACGCAGGTTCAGCTCCTTGTAGCCGCGAAGCGCCCCCTCGACGGCCCGTTTCGACTTGGCGAAAGCAGGCGGATCGAGCACGATCGTATCGTATGCCGCGCCGGACGTGCTCCAGTCGCGGAGCAGGTCAAAGGCATTGGCCTCGATCCAGTCCACGTTCGATCCCTGCAATTGCTCTGCGTTGGCCGCTAGATTTTTTTCGGCAGTTTCCAGCGCCGCACGAGAAATATCTACGCCGGTAACGCGAGGGCAACTCTGCGCCAGATGCAGCGCGAACCCTCCCTGATAGGTGCAGACGTCCAGCGATTCACCATGCGCATGCCGCGCAGCGGCAGCATAATTTTCCCGCTGATCGAGAAACGCGCCGGTTTTCTGTCCGGCACCGGCGTCGTAATGAAAGCGCAGGCCGTTGAGCCGGAAATCCGTGCTTAGCAACGGACTCCCGCCCTCTGCCACGTAGAGAGGAGCCGTCGAAGGAGCGCTGAGCTGCTCCAGCTCGCGGATGCGAGGATCGGGCCGTTCAACGATGCTGCGAGGTGACAGTTCATGCCGAAGCACATCGACGGCCAGTGCGCGAATCTCGTCGCTGTCGAGCGCCTTCGTGAGCAGTTGCAGAATGACGAGGTCGCTGTATTTGTCGACGATGATGCCCGGCAATGCATCGGCCTCGCTGAAGACAATCCGGCACGCGTCGATCTCTTCACTCAGCATCGGCAGCCGCAGACGGATCGCGGTCTGAAGTCGCGTTCGCAGCAGCTCAAGCCATTGAGCCTGGTCGAGCAATTCGGTCGATATGAGACGCAGTGAAATCTGCGAAGCGGGACTGTAGAGAGCCGTTCCCAGCAGGATGCCGCGCTGGTCGGAGACAGGAATCAATCCCGCGGGCTCGCCGACGATCTGCTCCACGTCGGACTGATACACCCAAAGATGGCCCGCGCGCAGGCGGTCCGCCGCGCGTCTTGAAATCACGGCGGCCGGGCCGTCAAATTCTATTTGCGCCACCGGCGCTGGAGCAGGCGTAGGCCTCGGGCTGCGCTTTGCCTGTTTCTCCATCTTGCGTCCAGACATAGCTCCATCTTCGCACGAGAAAATTCACATAAAATGGGGCACATACAGGCTGACGCGATTCCTGTGATGCCGTAGTCGCAGCGAAAGCCTATAATCAAGCATGGCTACTGCGCAAAGCGCGTCAGTCCAACCCGTAAAACCTCTCCCGGTGCTCGATCCCTTTGCGCCGCGCTTTGAAAAGCTTGTGGCGACGGTTCGCGCCAACCGTCCAAGCGACGATACCGAGATCATTCGCAAAGCATGGGAGTTCTGCCTCGAACATCACAAGGGTCAGCTGCGCGCCTCCGGTGAGCCGTATGTCCTTCATCCGCTTGAGGTTGCCATCGTTCTGGCGGAGATGAAGCTGGATTCGACGGCCATCGCGGCCGGTCTGCTGCACGATGCCGTGGAAGACACGCCGGTTACGACCGCCGACATCACCGCCAGGTTCGGTGAGCAGGTCGCGCACATCGTCGAAGGCGTCACCAAGATCGACAAGATTCAGTTCGCAAATAAAGAAGACCGTCAGGCCGAGAACGTCCGCAAAATGCTGCTGGCCATGGTCAGCGATGTGCGTGTTGTCCTGATCAAACTTGCCGACCGCCTGCACAATATGCGTACCCTCGAACACCTGCCCGCGGACAAGCAGCAGGTGATTGCGCGCGAGACCCTCGATATCTACGCTCCGCTTGCACACCGCTTGGGCATGGGCAAGGTACGCGGTGAGCTTGAAGATCTCGCCTTCCGCTTCGTCGATCCTTACGCCTACCAGCAAGTGCATGATGCGGTCGAAGAGCGCCGCAGCGAGGGCGAGCAGTTTCTCCTCGGAGTGGAAGCGTTGCTGCAGGAAAAGCTGCGCGAAAACAACATCAAGGCGCGCGTGGAATGGCGCATCAAGCGCCTCTACAGCGTGAACCAGAAACTGGTCAAGGCGCGCACCACCGTCGATCAGGTGTACGATCTGCTCGCCCTGCGTGTTATCACCAGCAGCGTGCAGGATTGCTACGCAGTGTTCGGCCTGATTCATAGCATCTGGCGTCCGGTGCCGGGGCGTATCAAAGACTTCATCGCTATGCCGCGGCCCAATTTGTATCAGTCACTGCACACAACCGTGATGGGCGAAGGCGGACATCAATTCGAGGTGCAGATCCGCACTGAAGAGATGCATCGCATCGCGGAAGAAGGCATTGCCGCGCACTGGAAATACAAATCCAACGGCTCGCCGATCAGCGCGCGCGATGAGCAGCGGCTGGCCTGGGTAAGGCAGCTGGTCGAGTGGCAGCGCGAGATGAGCGATCCGAATGAATTTCTTTCGACGCTCAAGATCGATCTCTATCCGGAAGAGGTTTACACCTTCACGCCGAAAGGCAAAGTAGTCGTTCTGCCGAAAGACGCCAGCCCGCTCGATTTCGCTTATTCCATTCACACCGAGGTCGGCCACTCCTGCATTGGAGCAAAAGTAAACGGACGCATGGTGCCGTTGCGTTCCAAGCTGCGTAATGGCGATATCGTCGAAGTCGTCACGCAGAACGGCCATACGCCCAGCCGCGACTGGCTTACTTTTGTCAAAAGCTCCCGCGCACGCAACAAAATTAAGCACTGGCTCAACGAACATCAGCGCGAGCGCGCCATCGAAATTGGCCGCAAGCTGCTGGAGCGTGAGGCGCGGAAGTATAAAGTTTCGCTCTCGAAATTCGACGAGTCCGATTACGAGCGTATCGCGGCAGAATACAGCGTAGCCACGCCGAACGATCTTCTGGCAGCAGTAGGCTTTGGAAAATATTCTGCGCGGCAGGTGCTCAATCGACTTGCTCCCGGTGTTACCAGCCAGCAGACAGCCGAGACTGACACTGCCGTTTCCGGCGTCGCCGATGCCGTCAAGCGCGTCTCGATGGCCAGTGGAGCCGATTCGCTGCAGGTAGAGGGGCAGAACGAGCTGCTCGTCTACCGGGCGCGATGTTGCAATCCGATTCGCGGCGAAGAGATCATCGGCTACGTCACCCGCGGCAAAGGCGTTGCCGTGCACGCGCGTAGCTGTCCCAACGTTCAGAACCTGCTGTATGAGTCCGACCGCCGCATCTCTGTCGAATGGGCACGGCCAGCCGACGAAGCGCAGGGCCGTCGTCAGACCTATCCAGTCAAGTTGACGATTTACTGCGATGACCGAGCGGGCATGCTTAAGGAGATGACGGCGGTCATCAGCGACGACAACACCAACATCCGCTCCGTCGATTCAAAGCCTGGACCGAACAGCGATGCCACCGTCGAATTCATCGTCGATGCGGAGGATGTGCGCCATCTCAATCGCCTGGTTCAGGGGTTGCGCCGCGTTCCCGGAGTGCGCGACGTGCAGCGCTCGCAGAAGCTCTAACCGGATGCATCCATAGACCGCTGCGCTCGTGTACACTGAGGTAGACCCCCTGTGTCGGGACGTGGCTCAGCCTGGTAGAGCACTCGCTTGGGGTGCGAGGGGTCGGCAGTTCAAATCTGCCCGTCCCGACCATTATTCTAAAAATCCAGTTTTCAGATCCGGCAATGCGATTTGCCTTGGAAGATTCGCTGGGGAGCCATCACCGGCACTCTGGTGACGTGTTCTTCTGCGTGTATACGGGCGTTTTCGGAAAGAATCTCGATTTCGCGCCGATCTGCCTGCCAATCAACTACCAGTGAAGACGATAGTAAAGTCTTCCGCAGGCATCGCATCCCCAGGGAAAAAATCGAAATAGCGTAAGAACATACAGATGGAAAAATCCATGTCGATGACGCTGGGTCAAAGGAATACTGCAAAATCGGCAATTCGCAACTACCGTCATCGGCCTATATGAATTCTCGAAAGTGAATTGAAAAGGCCATACAGGTTTGCGATCCACAGCACGACAGCGATGACAACGACTCCGTTCAAGATGGATTTGATCGTTGACTGCATCGGAATGAAGCGGTTCACAAGCCACAGCACAATTCCTACGGCGATCAATGTAATGACAACCTGCAAGAGTGGCATACCATGTTCTCCTCTCGATTACTCAAGCTGATCGAGATTCCTGGAGAATCCCGATCAGCTTGCCCTGATGTGTCTTTGTGAGCTTACTGTTTGTCCGCTCTCACTTCGGCAATCGTGCCCGCGTGACCCGTTTCAGCGATCGTCTTCATAAAGCTCAGCGTGGATTTCGGTGCGCGGACCTTACCGGACAGGATAGCCCGGAAGGACGCATCGCGGCCATAGATTGTTCGCGTGGAGTCGTCGTCCTGTTGAACCACAGCTCCGTTCAGAGTGATTCCTGCGAACACACCCTGCGAACGCGAGTAAGTAAGGATTTCGGAGTCCAACTTCCAGTCGGTACCGGCGGAGGCATGACGGCCCACGGGACCGGCGGCAGCAGATGCGTCCCCACTGAGTTCGAACTTACTGGAGAGCAGATGCTGAAAGCCCTTGTCATTCATGACCAGCATGACAAGGTCGACACCTTCAACGCCGATCTGCAATCCTGCACTTCCTCCCCCCAGGGAGACAAACGCGGGAGCGCTCCAACCTGACGCCGTACGGCATGACGCGATTCCCCTGCCGTGCTGGCCGCCGATGATGAAGCCGCCCTTTATCAGATGAGGAACAACGAGAATACATTTCGTACTGCTCAGCACTTCTTCTGGAATACCCTTATCAGGAGCCTCCATGATGGCGTGGAGTACGTCCGAGGACATGCGCAGACGATCGATCGAGTCCTGGTGTCCTGTGCCGGCCCATAAGTTTCCATTCGCCAGTGCAAAGGCGCCAACTAATAGCAGAGAAGTGATCTTCATAGGTTTTCCTGTAAAGTGCGGAGAGCTAAGAGATATACATGTCAGATGGGCTGACTTAGCTCAGAACCATGAGGGAGCCGATAACGCGGACTCTTCTCCAAGATTAGTGTTTCAAACATGCGGAATAAAGGATGAGCTCGATAGCTCACTTTGGTTGGCAAAAAATAGAGATGTGACGCTACGAAGCTGCGGACACAGTGTGATTGACCTTGCCAGCAATCGACTCTGCGGGAAAAGGCATTGCCAGGGATATAGCTTCCTCGGCAACAGACAGAACCGCACTCTGCTGAATCTGATATGGATAGACTCTGACCCGAGCCAAGAAGAACCATGGATACTGTTTTATCTCAATACGCTCGACCCTCGCGGCATTGAAGCGGGCACTTATTTGACGAAGAGCCAGGCGGAGGCCACCGGCAATTGCCTCCTGCGATGTTTCCCCCACGCCGCTTCTTAGGGTTCCTTCATTCATCGAAAGAAAATGCCATTTACGCCGCCGAATACTTTTATCCAGCCAGTTCGCGTCTCTGGCCTTCACTATATTCCAGCCTTCACGAAACTCTTCAGTTACGAGTTTGAGACCAGCAGGCAGGTCAACGCCCTCCCGCAGAAGAATCGTAAGTTCAGTTAGTTTTGGCATAAGAGTCATTCTTTCAGGTTGCATTAACTCATATCAGGCGCACTAAGAGACGTGGGTATTCCCGCGCCCGGCTTCCGCTGAAAAATGTGCGGAGATGCCAACTCGGCCGCCTGGACGATCGCGTAGCGAATTTGGTTGTGGCAATAGACACAGCACGTTTCACAGATAGAGCAGGTAGTATTTTCGAGAATCTGCGAGAATGCCCTCAGGCAATCCGGGCAGGTAATCACAACATATGCTTTCCCGGAAGAATCCAAACCGTTCCTCGGAATCCAGATGGGCGCCAATGGATTGGCATGTTGGAAAGAGGACGCCCATTCTGAATGTGTCATAGCTTCTATAAGTCGCAACAGAGAACTTAGATTATTTCCCTTTTCATAGAAAGCGTCGGCGGCAACTCCGGGCGGTACTCCGTCACCCGAGAACGTTGTGCTCATAGCGATCACCCTTATGGCAGGAAACCGGCGGCGAACTACCGAAAGCAATTCGAAGCCGGACATGCCTGGCATATTGAGATCGGACAGAAGGATATCCGGAATCCAGCTTCGTAGCTCAACCAGCGCAGAGAAGCCATCTGCGGCTGACCGTATCTTGTAACCAGATTCATCAAGAATGGCAGATAATGATTCGCGTATCGAGGCTTCGTCTTCGACGATAAGGAGACTTGTTTTCTCTGTGGGCATCGGAGGCTTTCCCCTGAGCATCTAAACTCGCTCGGAATTAGAGCATCGCACCGGAGAAATCTTCAATCTGTTCAATATTGCTCACTCCGTATCCATGATTGGCCTGATTCAGGCTCATTCCTGCGGAAACTGGGAGAACAGCCACGGATTGTACGGTGGATTTAGTCGTGCAGAACTACATTCAGCAGCGACTTATGAACCCGGATCCGCCCGTTGTATTCAATAAAGCCAAGCTTGCGAAATCGATTCATGAAGAAGCTGACGCGGGACCGGGTGGTGCCGATCATTTCCGCCAGCGTTTCCTGCGTGATCTTCGGAATCAGGGTTTCCGGCTCCCCGGCCTTGCCGAATTCTGCCATCAACAGGAGAATTCTCGCCAAACGTTTTTCGCTGGAGTTGAAAAGCTGATCGACGAGATCCGCCTGGGTTCGCATACTGCGAGCCAGTAAAAACTTCAGGAAGAGATCGGAGAAGTCATGTTCCTCGTGCATTACGCGGATCATCTCGTCCCGGTCTATCTTGAGCGCCGTGCAGGATGTCATTGCAGTAGCAGTCGCCAGTCTAAGGCCGGCTACGCCAGAGATGGACTCCTCCCCAACGAAGTCTCCCGTAGCAAGCAGCGTGATAGTGGCTTCCTTACCGTTCTTCGAAACAACTGTAAGTTTTGCACGGCCCTTCTGCAGATAGAAAACGGAATCGGCGGGATTGCCCTGCGAAAAGAAGGCCTGTTTTGGCTTTAGTTGAACGATTCTTCGTCCTAATCCGGCTCTTGCCAGAAAGGCTGCTGCATCGAAGGCTGTATCTTTCAGTTCTGTCATCTGAGATGGTCCCTTTCCGGATGCGGTCTTGCCGAAGAAAGGTCTAGACAGGGGACACGACCGCAGCCCGATCTTAGGTATACGGGTGGGTCCTCCGGATCATTATAGGATTCGATATCGCCGATGGCTAGTCTTCGGAAGGTGACTTTTGCGTTGTGGAGACAGGCCAGTCCGGCACCTTGATAGGGAGGCGTACTCACTAGATCCGACCGAGCAGGAGCAGCACAAGAAGAATAACCAGAACCAAACCCAGGCCGCCGCTCGGATAATATCCCCAATTACGGCTGTGGTTCCATCTCGGAAATGCCCCTATAAGAAGCGCAACGATAACAACGATCAAGATAATTCCGAACATGAATCCCTTCTGAAGAAAACAGACAGCCAATTTTATTGAACTGATCGACTACGCTTTCAAATGCGCGCCGTGGCACGCCGCATGCTGGCACTGACAGGTTAATTCCAGCATGCCCTTTGCGTCGGCACAGGTAGCGCTGCAATACTTTTTTCCATCGGCAGGTATACAACTACAGGCTGGATGTGCGCATTTAGACGCTGCATTCATAAAAGCTCCTTTTTGCTATTGCGCTCGAGAACGGGTATGTACTCGCACGCTACAACAGACTCTCACCGGCGCAAGCAACAGGTCTGGTCTGTTTTGCTCATATCTGACTAAAGTCTGGAAATCCAACAGCGAGGCTACCTCGATGTTGCCGAGTTTTCTATGGGAGCAAGCCGTACCGATAACTTCCAATAACTCCCTTCCAAGGCACCATAGAACTATTCTGAGCACAACAGCACAGCTTTTGGCATCTTACAGGCTAATACTGCTTACGATAGTCCCGGTAAATGACCGCTATAACGTCAACCTGTTAGATGAGAAAGCCAGTCGAATGCGAGAACTTGGGGAGCACACAATTTTTCTCCGTGAACAGATCATGCTCCCCGAAGGCATAGCTTTAACTGGAAATTGTATTTGCAAGGGATGGGTTGTCCTGCAGTCGGGGGATGCAATGTGGCTGGACAAGGCAATTCGAGGGCTGGGATGGAATTCCAGTGTACTCACAAGAACATATTGGAGAAGCGGGTATGCGAATCGCACTCAGGATGCGATCCATAGAGCAGCACAACTCGCTCTGCGTAAAGTGGACAAACGTTTCAATGCAGCTGAGATAGGGCACGTCACGGTGGCCAAACACTTGTGGTTCTATGCTGCGAGGGTTGGCATCTTTTCTCGATCCATTCAAGAGAGTCCCTTCTTGGGTAACTGCAACGAATTATCGACCCGGCAGGGTTCGATGACGTTCGAATCGAGATAACCGGCAAACGTAATAGTTAAGCTGGCGATTAGTTCCCGTCCGCAAGAATAAGTCGATGAAATGTAGTAATGGCGGCGTTGTAACTCTTTACCGCGTATGCTTGAAATAGAAGCCCTAGATGTTTTCCTCGCCTCCAGCTGTCCACGCTTCGCTCCAGACGAGCACCTTTCAAGTAAGCAACCGGACGACTGGACCATTATGAGCCTCATTAAAAAATCAGATGTACAGAATTATCTTTCCGCGCGGCGGAAGAAAATCGTATTTCCATTTGGACCGGCAAGCCAGCCGGATGCCACAAAGTACTCCGTGAAAGAACTTCGCGACACAAAAGTGAATACATCGCGTTCTGTCGATACAGCGGGTACATCGACAGTCAACAAGCCGCAATCGTGAAACCCCATGCGATGTTCCTGCGCGCGGGATGTGTTCTGCCCGATGGGCTCGATCTGACGCAAGAGCAGTTTTGCGGAACATGGATGTCTATTAAAGGCACGATAGCCGCCGATCTGGACCTAAAGGTTCGCAATGCGGGCTGGCACTTCATGTGGTTGGAAGATGAGTATGCCCGTTTTGGTGTTGGTCGCTCAGCAAGCTCGGCTATCAATAAAGCGATCATTCGCGCTCTGGATGGAGTCAAAGTCAGATTCAACGCCGCTGAACTGGATTCGATAAGTGTCTCGAAATATCTGGGCTTCCGGGTCGCTAAGATCACGCTTTGCGCTCGCCAGATACAGCTGCAGACTTCTCTCAGCCTGGTTGACGAGATGTCAATTCGACAGCTTGCGACACTATAACCATTTGAGTCCGGCAAGTACAAAGGTGATCGGGTCATACAGTCGTGTCCCTCAGGGATAGCTCATGTAGAGCGAGTTGCGCCACGATGCGTGAAAGCAGGAAACCATGTCTCTCTCGGAAATGTTTAGTAACGACAAACTAGCCGGATTCCCATCTCCGGGCGCCGCGAAAACTGTATCGCTGTCTTTGCCAACGCGCGTCGCCTTCGTTGGAAATTATCTACCGCGACAATGTGGCATTGCCACGTTCACAACCGATCTGTGCACCGCGATAGCGGCCGAATATGGCGGTGACCGCCTCTTCGCAATTCCCGTGAACGATCCGGAGTCGAGCTACCAATATCCCGAACAGGTACGGCTGGAGCTTACTCAGGAAGATTGTGCCTCCTATGAGCGGGCTGCTGAATTTCTCAATTTCAATGGGAACGACCTGGTCTGCCTGCAACACGAATACGGCATCTTCGGCGGTATCGCAGGCAGTCACATATTACTGCTGCTGCGCAAATTGAGAATGCCGTTGGTGACAACGCTTCACACCGTTCTGCGCGAGCCGGATTCCAATCAACGTGCTGTGCTCGAAGAGATAGCCAGCCTTTCGGATCGTCTGATCGTGATGAGCGACCACGCTGCATCGCTGTTGCGCGATGTATATGAGATACCGCACGAGAAGGTTGACGTCATCCCGCATGGCGTGCCGGACCTTCCATTTATGGATCCCAATTACTTCAAGGATCTGTTCGGTACTCAAGGCAAATCTGTGCTGCTTACCTTCGGCCTGCTGTCGCCAAACAAAGGAATTGAGAATGTAATTCGCGCCTTACCGGCCATCCTGACAGAACACCCTCATCTGGTGTATATCGTTTCCGGGGCAACGCATCCGCATATCAGGCGGCGCGAGGGTGAGAGATACAGAGAAGAACTGCAGACGTTAGCTGAGGGGTGTGGTGTTTCCTCGCACGTCATCTTCAACAACCGTTTTGTGAGC
>JAATFH010000474.1 GCA_015655315.1 Terriglobales bacterium | reverse complement strand
TACGCCAAAAGTGCCCATGCAGCGTCTCAGCCCGCTTCAGATGCAGAAGGCTTCAAGTTCACTCTAGGCCGTGTCGACAAATAGTAGACGTTGCGTTGTCATCCTGAGCGGAGTATGACGCGTTTTTGCGTCATATGCAGTCGAAGGATCTGCTTTTCCCTGACTCCGATCACATTTTCCCTAACCGAAAAGAAAAACAGATCCTTCGCCTCGCTCAGGATGACAACTCTTTGTTGAAATAAATACTTGCGCTTATATATCGATACCGCCTAGGCCGTATTGATATAGAAGACTCAGGATGACAACTCCCTGTCGGGAATAAAAACGTTCGCTTGCGCGTATATATCGATACCGCCCAGGAACCTGCTATTCGCAGCGGCGCGCCCCTGACTTGGTATACTTTCGCAACAACAGAATCTCCACTGCTGATCTAGCCTCCGCTCGCTGCGGAAGCACGTCAGTTCCCTGCGCATCAAGATGAGGAATCTCCGAATGACATTCTCCTATCGCTCCGCTATTGCCGCTCTGGTTCTGGCTCTTTCGTCTCTGCCGCTTTCCGCGCAAACCAGTCCGATGACTCCAGACATCCCGGCAAAGTTCACGCCGCCGAGAACCGACTACGACTACATCAAGCGCGTCGAGATGGTTCCCATGCGCGATGGAGTCAAGCTCTACACGGTCATCGTCGTTCCCAAAAGCGCGACACACGCTCCCATCCTTCTGACTCGCACGCCCTACAACGCCGCGGGGCGCGCGGCACGCAATGAGTCGCCGCGCATGCTGGATGAGCTGCCGCAGGGCGACGACGTATTTGTAAAAGCCGGCTATATCCGTGTTTTTCAGGATGTGCGCGGTAAATACGGCTCAGAAGGCGAATACATCATGACGCCACCGCCGACCGGACCGCTGAATCCAGATGGGCCCAACGACACAACCGATGCTTACGACACGATTGACTGGCTGGTGAAGAATGTTCACGAGTCCAATGGCAAGGTCGGCATGCTCGGCTCATCATACGAAGGCTTCACCGTCGTCATGGCGCTGATCGCCCCGCATCCGGCGTTGAAAGTAACCGCGCCCGAGAGCCCCATGATCGATGGCTGGATGGGCGACGACTGGTTCCATTACGGCGCATTCCGGCAGCCCAATCTCGACTATTTTTCCGGACAGACATCTGTGCATGGCCGCGGCGGCAACATCCCGCGCGAAGACTACGACGACTACACGAACTTTCTGAACAAGGGTTCAGCCGGAGATTTTGCGCGCTATGGCGGACTCGATCAACTCGCCTTCTGGCGCAAAGTGGATGAGCATCCCGCCTACGACGCTTTCTGGCAAGGACAGGCGCTCGACAAGATCATGGCGAAGGTGCCGTTGAAAGTTCCAACCATGTGGTTGCAGGGACTCTGGGACCAGGAAGACATGTGGGGAGCGATTCACAGCTACGAAGCTGTCGAACCGAAAGACACGCAAAACAATATGAACTATCTCGTCATGGGTCCGTGGCGGCATAGCCAGGTGAACTACGAAGGCTTCACCCTCGGGCCGCTGCACTGGGACGGCGATACGACGCTGCAGTTCCGCCGCGATGTATTGCTGCCATTCTTCAATCAATATCTGCTCGACAATGCTCCGCAGGCAGACACGCCACCGGTCTTCATCTACAACACGGGTGAGAATCATTGGGACCGCTTCAAAGCGTGGCCGCTCAGCTGCGACGCGAACTGCCCGAGCAAATCGCAGCCACTCTATCTCACCGCCAATGGCGGAGTCTCTTTCGAGTCTCCGAATGCCTCTTCTACAAAATATGACGAGTATGTCTCCGACCCATCGAAGCCAGTCCCGTATCGTCCAAGGCCGGTCTTTGAGGGTGATGGCGACGGCTGGAGAACCTGGCTGGTCAACGATCAGCGCTTCGTCGATGGCCGCGTTGACGTCCTGACCTATGTCAGCGAGCCGCTCACAAAGCCGCTGCGGTTGAGCGGCGCGCCGGAGGTGAACCTCTACGCCTCCACCAGCGGGAGCGACAGCGACTGGGCGGTCAAGTTGATCGATGTCTATCCTGGGACCGTGCCCTCGCAGCCAGCGATGGGCGGTTACGAACTGGCCATCTCGCTCGACATCTTCCGCGGCCGCTACCGCACCAGCTTCGAACATCCTGAAGCCATCACACCGGACAAGGCTTTGCTCTATCGCTTCGGCCTGCCTACGGTCAATCACGTCTTCGAGCCGGGACATCGCATCATGGTGCAGGTGCAGTCCAGCCTCTTCCCGCTGTACGATCGCAATCCGCAGACCTTCGTGCCGAATATTTTCGATGCGAAGCCGTCGGACTATCGAAAGGCAACGCAGCGCGTCTGGCATACACCCGGACAGGCCAGCTTTATCAGTCTCCCGGTTGTGCCGCAGTAAATCGGCATATTCGCGTGCGTCGCATCGGCGGCGCACGCCAAAAAGCAAGCTCGATTGCGTTCCGTTACAAGCCCCTTCCCGGTTTTCCGTTGACGGTCGGGCGCATCGAACCCACATCTTTTTCCGGGAAGTCTATTCCTTAGGCTTCCAGCAATACGCAAATTCTTTCCGTATATGGTTGGTTCCCAACACGTTGAAAGAACGGGTTTGTTTCGAATAGATGACCTGTTGAATGCCGCCGTGTATCGAATTGACGTTGTTGTAGTGGCCTGTGCCTGTCCCCATGTATTCCCGGCTCATTTTGATGTAGGAGTGCCACTCCGGGTGTCCATTCGCGCGCGAGGCAGTCGCTTCCAGCAAGCCATCCTGTGCCTGCCACGCGAGTTCTATGATGCTGCCGGTCGGTTCATGCGTCCCATCCTCTTTGACGTGATAGCTCTCATACTGGCCGGAGAGCGAGCCATATTCCTTGTTGAGTGCCCGCAGTTCTGACCATTTCCGCCACCTGATTCCAATCTGCCAATCGCCCAGGATGCCCACTATCGCGCCCAGCACAGATCCGATCGCAAGGTTCGGCCAGCTGATTATCATTTTCACGCTCCCACATACAATGACGAAGCCCTTCGTAGGAGGTTACGCTAATCGTCCTTTTTTTGTTCCTTGTATTGTCGCGGTGACTTTTCGGCAGATCGTTTTCCCTATTCAGGGAGTGGCCAGCCGGTGGCGTGCCTTAATTTGCCGGTCCCAGGAAGATCAGTCTGGGACCCGGAGTGTAACCCATGGCGCGATACATGTTGAGCCCCCTGTCACTCGCGTGCAGAGCTTTGCGACGGGACCGATATTCACTCCGGTTTCTATGAACTTGTCGGAGCTGCTCGCGTCCACCGGTGCTTATCTGTGCAAACGACGGAACGCTACATCGGTTACAAGCAGCGTTTGAGCATCGCTGTTAACGACAGGCTTGACATCGAACTGAGGTGAGCTGTTCAGTCCACAACTGGACATGAAGGCGACTTTCGGCCAAGTTTCGAGTCAAGTAGTGTTGCGTAATTAGTGCACTTGAAGCCATAGGCGAAGTAGGGAGTAGAAGCCGGGAGCCACCAACGCCGCAACTGCGTGTGATCCGGGAAAAGAGGCCCGGACATGGGATCACGAGGCGTCTGAAACTTATAAATTTTCTAATTAAATGCGTTAAATTGGTCGGGGAGAGAGGATTCGAAGCTCCGACCCCCTGGTCCCGAACCAGGTGCTCTACCAGGCTGAGCCACTCCCCGAACTTGCAGCAGGATGTTCACGCAGAAAGCGACCCCTGGCAGGCGCTTCTGTTTGTTGCGCGAACTTGATTCAGTTTATCAGAAATATCGCGAGTAGCCGCACCGGTTTGCCTCTTCTTCTATGGCGTTGCTGGTCAGGCGTCAGCTCGCGTGATCGAGCAGATAACGGCGGCCTGTGATCCGATATTGTCCCGACAGGACCCGCGCAATCGCTTCGGCATAGGCAATGTGCTCTTGCTGCAGAATGCGCGTTGCGAGCGTATCCGCATTATCTTCATCCTGAACCGGCACCACTTTTTGCAGGATGATAATGCCGTGGTCAAGCTGCTCATCGACGAAATGTACCGTGCAACCCGTCACCTTTACGCCATAGTCCAGTGCCTGTTGCTGGGCGTCCAGGCCGGGTAAAGCGGGGAGCAGGGATGGATGAATATTCAGGATGCGCTGCGGGAATGCGGCGACAAATTCCTGCGAAAGCAGCCGCATATAACCGGCAAGACATACAAGATCGACTTGATGCTCGCGCAGGCATGCGATGATCTCTGCATCATGCTCGGCGCGTTTGCGCCCGCGCGCCTCGATTGAGACGGCGTTCAGATTGCGTGCGCGGGCAGCTGCCAGGCCCGGCGCGTCTGCTTTATTTGAGATCACGACCGCAATTTCGGCACCAGGCAATCTGTCGTCGGCGATGGCGTCGGCAATGGCAACGAAATTAGATCCGCGTCCCGAAAGAAGGATGCCGAGACGCTTGCGCCCACTCGCTTCCGCGCGTTCCGGCGCGCTCACTGATAGATCACCTTGCGATCGCCCTTGACCGTGCGTCCGATGACGTAAAACTTTTCGTTCGCGCGTTCCAGCATCGACTTTACGCGCTTGAACTTCTCCGGCGGAACCACCCCGATCAGGCCGATGCCGAGGTTGAAAGTACGCAGCATCTCGTCCTGCGGGACGCTGCCCAGTTCGCGCAGGTGCTCGAAAATCGGCAAAACCGGCCAGCTTCCCAGTTCAATCACCGCCGAGATTTGCTTGGGTAGAATGCGCGGCAGGTTTTCCGTAATGCCACCGCCGGTGATGTGTGCCATACCAGTCACGTAGTCGCTCGCCGTGAGCTTCCGTATAACGTTCAGATAGCTGCGGTGGGTCTTCATCAAAGCCGCGCCGGCCTTTTCCTTGAGCGCATTGACGTACTGTTCGGCCTTGTATCCGGCGACTTCGAAAAAGAGTTTCCGGGCCAGAGAATATCCGTTCGTGTGCAATCCGGTAGACGGCAATCCGATAAGAACATCGCCGACCTGGATCTTTGCGCCGGTAATGATCTTCTCTCGCTCGACGACGCCCACGATGAAGCCAGCCAGATCGTATTCGCCGTCGGAATAGAAGCCCGGCATCTGCGCCGTCTCTCCGCCGATCAGCGCGCAGCCGTTTGCGCGGCATGCATCGGCGAGTCCGCTGACAATCTTCTCGGTCACTTCTCCATCGAGGCGTCCGGTCGCCAGATAATCGAGGAAAAATAGGGGTACCGCGCCTTGCACGGCAATGTCGTTCACGCAGTGGTTCACCAGGTCTGCGCCCACGGTGTGGTGAATGCCGAGCTCAAAGGCGACTTTCAGCTTCGTTCCCACGCCATCGGCGCTCGAAACCAGTACGGGCTGCTGGTACTTTGTCGTATCCAGCTTGAAAAGGCCCCCAAAACCGCCGATTTCGCTCAGCACATTGCGGGTAAAAGTCTTCTGAGCAAGGTACTTGATACGTTGCTTGGCGCGGTCTCCGCTCGTGATGTCGACCCCGGCATCGGCGTACGTCACCGGAGATTTGGTCATGCTGGATTTCTCGTCTGACAATGGTATTTCCGTCTTTGTAAAGATAAGGCTGGAAAAGTCAGTTTAGCATTGCAGCCCCTCTGCCGGGACCTCGGCACTCGTCACTCGCGGCGCCGTCTTTCCCGCTTCGGGCGGATCTTCCCACGAAGCAGCCGCCCACTTTCTACCGCAAGGGAAATATTGCGATGGAGGTCCCCGGGATCTGTTGCAGCCTCGATTTTTTGGGGAAATGGGGCACTATTTGCGGCGAATGATGATTGCCACAATATGAGATTTCGGAGGGATGCACATTCTTTAGTGGAAATCAACATTTCTAAGAAAATAATTTCGCGTAAATGCATCTAACGGATACGCTTAGTGCAGCGCAATCTGCGCTCCGGGAGCCTCTCTTGAATAAGCTTATTTCCCTTCGTTCTGCGTTCTTCGCTGGTCTTTTGTCCTTTGCTCTGCCTCTGGTGGTCAATGCCGCGACGTCTGGACCCGGTGGCGGTATGCCGAGCCCTATCGGTCGCGAAACTGGCATTGCCTCTGGTCCCGGCGGTGGAATGCCCAGTCCAATCGGTCGGCCAACTGGCATTACCTTCGGTCCCGGTGGCGGTATGCCGAGCCCGATCGGTCGCGAGACTGACATTGCCTCTGGTCCCGGCGGTGGTATGCCTAGCCCCATCGGTCGCGAAACTGACATTGCCTTCGGTCCCGGCGGTGGTATGCCCAGCCCCATCGGTCGGAAAATCGGCATTAC